>NZ_ADFP01000047.1 GCF_000177335.1 Pyramidobacter piscolens W5455 | reverse complement strand
GGCTTAAATATAAAACAGTTGACGCTTCCCGCTGTAATTTCTAAAATCAAACTCTCCATTTATTGAACGTTATTACGGAGGTGCCGGGATGGATCTTGTCGTAGCGTTTGTCTTTTTCGCGGGGGCGATGGCGGTGGACCTCGGCTGTGATCTGCCCATGTTCTGGGCGATGATCGCCGGCTATTTCGCTTTTGTCGCCGTGGGGCTGCGCCAGGGGTACACGCTTGGGGGGCTGTTGAAAATGTCATGGCCGGGCGCAAAAGATTCGCTGATCGTCGTTCGCGTCTTGCTGTTGATCGGCGTGCTGATGGGGCTGTGGCGTTCGGCGGGAACTTTTGCTTTTCTGGTAACGTGGGGAATGCGCCTGATCAATCCTTCGCTGTTCATCCTCGCTGCCTATGCGCTGTCGTGCGGATTGTCCTACGCCATCGGCACGTCGTTCGGCGTTCCGGCACTCTCGGCGTTGCCCTGATGGCTTTGGCGCGCGGCGGCGGGGCCAATGAACTGGTCGCCGCGGGAGCGATCATGTCGGGCATATACTTCGGAGACCGCTGTTCGCCGGCCTCGTCCTGCGCGAATCTTGTCGCGTCGTTGACGGGGACGGAGCTTTACGACAATATCAGGCTGATGATGAAGACTTCTCTGGCGGCGGTGGGATGTTGCGGGCTGTTCTATTATCTTCTTTCCCTGACCTATCCGATGCCGCGCGCCGACAGCGGCATGATCCTGTCCTTGGAAAAGAGTTTCGATTTGACGCCGTGGGTGATCGTTCCCGCGATTATCATGTTCGTGATGCCGCTGTTGAAAGTGCGGTCGCTTTATGCTTTTCTTGCCAGTATCGCGTTTGCCTGGGGCTGCACGGTGTATTTTCAGCACGCGACTTGGGGCGACTCGCTTCGGTATGCCGCCTTGGGGTTCTCCGCCGAGCCCGGTTCCGCGGCGGCTCTGTTCAACGGCGGCGGGCTGATGTCTATGCTCGACATGTGTGCCGTCCTGTTTATTTCCGGGACCTATTCGGGAATTTTCGACGGCACGCATATGCTCGACGGCCTTCAGGGACGCCTTGCCGGCCTTATGCGCCGAACGAGTTCCTTTGCCGCTTTGACGCTGGTCGGCGTTCTTGCTAACGGGATTTTCTGCAATCAGACGATTGGCGTCATGATGACGGCTCAAATGATGAAGAGGCCTTATGAACGCGCAGGGCTTGGTCGCACGGAGCTGGCCCAGGACATCGCCAATTCCACGGTGGTGACGGCGGGACTGATCCCCTGGTGTATCGCCAGCTCCGCCCCGCTGGCGATGCTGGAAGTCTCGGCGCGGGCTCTTCCGTATGCCGCGTATCTCTATTTGCTCCCGCTTTCCTACGCGCTGACGAAAAAGATCTGGTTCAAAAGTTAACCGTTCCGGAGAACGAGAATGGCTGACGAAGCTGTTCTCGTTCCGCCGTCGTCCGGACGAGACGCGTTCGTGTAGGCGCGCGCTGGATTCAAAGGGGCTGACTCGTAACTTGCAATGTGTTGTTTATGTGCCGTTCGCCTTGCGTTTTTTCCGGATTGAGCTATACTGCGCTATGCAATTTGAACGCATATTCTCCGTTCCTGCGCATCGGACAGGCGAAGAAAACGTTTTGCGATATCATTTCGCTCAGGAGGCATAACATGGACATCAGAGCTTGGGCGGCGTTATCCATCTTTGTCGGCGTCATCGTCGCGATCGCCAGCGGTAAAGTGAAATCGACGACCGCCACGTTGCTGGGCGCCTCGGTAATGGCGCTGAGCGGCCTTCTTTCCGGCGACCAAATCGTCGCGGCGATCGACCATAACACAGTCGGTCTGCTCGTGGGCATGATGATCGTCGTGGGGATTCTGTCGAAGTGCGGCGTGTTCCAGTATATCGCCGTCAAGGCCGTGAAGGTGACCGGCGGCCGGGGCAGTTTGATCCTTTGGTCGATCTCGTTTATCACGGTGCTCCTTTCGGCGTTTCTCGATAACGTCACGACGATTCTGCTTGTCACGCCGGTTGTTTTGTCGCTCTGCGACCTGATTGGCCTCAAGCCGCTTCCGTTTTTGATGATGGAGAGCTTTGCCTCGACCATCGGCGGCACGGGAACGCTGATCGGCGATCCGCCCAACATGATCATCGGCTCCATTGCCGGACTCTCGTTCAACGACTTCATCAGAGTGATGACGCCTGTCGCCCTGATTGTCTGGGGGCTTGTGACGCTGTATATGGAGCGCTGCTATCGCGCCGAACTGAACGCGGTGAACGCGGAGGCGACGGCCCGCCTGAACCAGGTCGACGAGTCGAAGCTGATCACCGACCGGCGGCCGATGGTCAAGGCGCTGATTGTCATCTTCTTTGTGCTCGTCGCGTTCGTGCTGCAGAAGCAAATCGCAATCGAGCCCTCGGTTTCGGCCCTGACGGCCGCGGCCGTGCTTCTGATCATCACCGGCATCGACGACGCGACGATCATCCGCGACGAAGTGGGCTGGACGACGATCATTTATTTCGTCTCGCTTTTCGTCATGGGGGGCGGTCTGCGCGCCACCGGCGTGATCACCGCCATGGCGCACGGCATCGCGGCGATTTTTTCGGGTTCGCAGTTGTTGATGGCTCTGGGGATCCTCTGGGTTTCGGGCATTGCCTGCATCTTCATCAACAGCGCGGCTTTCGCGGCGATCTTTGTCTACGTCGTCGCGGAAATCGCTTCGGCGACCGGCATGCCGGCGACGCCGCTGTACTGGGCATTGGCTTTAGGCGCCTGTCTCGGCGGCAACGGCAGCTACCTCGGCGCGGCCGCCAACGCGGTGATGGCCGATCTGGCCGTGAAGAACAACATCGGCATTTCCTTTGGATATTTCATGAAGATCGGGCTGCGCGTCGTGCTGATCTCTCTGGTTGTTTCCTCCGCGGCGGTGTACGTGATCTGTAAATTGTCGTAAAATCATGGTGCGGGGAGATATCATCTTGAAATCGATCGTAAGGGGCTGAGTATTGTGAAAATTGGCGAGTTGATGGACCGCGACCTCACGGCGCTGCACGAAGAGAACACCGTGGCGGAAGCGATCGAAACGCTTTTGCGGCATCACATGACGGGCCTTCCGGTGCTCGACGACGACTGCCATGTTCTTGGTTTCGTCAGCGAAGAGGACGTCATCAAATCCGCGCTGCCGGATTATGTCTCCAAGCTCCCCTCTTCGGCGTTCCTGCCCGATTACGGGCAGTTCTCCGCGCGTCTGGCCGCGGTCGGCACCAAGCCGGTGAAGGACATCATGCACCGCGGCTGCATCGCCTTCGATGTGGACGACGCGGATTTCGTCGTCGCGGCGGAAATGATCCGCAGACACATCAAGGTCGCTCCCGTCCTCAAGGACGGCGTGATGGAGGGCTATATCAGCCGCGCCTACCTGATCAAGAGGATGATGCGCGCGGCGAAACCCGGAAGCGACGCGGAAGTTTTGGACGATCAGCACTGAATGCGAAAAAGGGAGGTCCGCGGCGGGCCTCCCTTTATGCGTAATTCTGTATCTGGTGTAAAATAGGCGCGAAGGTCGTTCGAAACGGAGGCGGAAAAACGGTGGATGAAAAACTGAAAATCTTGAAGCGGTATTTTGGCTACTCTTCCTTCCGTCCCGGCCAGGAAAAAACGATCGACGCGCTGATCGGCGGGCGGGACACCTTCGCCGTGATGCCGACCGGCGCGGGAAAGTCCATTTGCTATCAGATCCCGGCGCTTTTGGGGCGCGGCGTGTCGCTGGTCGTCTCGCCGCTGGTGTCGCTGATGAAAGATCAGGTCATGTCTCTTGTGCAGATGGGCGTGAAGGCGGCTTATATCAACAGTTCGCTGACGCCGGCGCAGATCCGCGTCGTTCTTGACCGGGCTTGCGGCGGACAGTACAAGATCATCTACGTCGCTCCCGAGCGTCTGCTGACGGGCGGCTTTTTGCAGTTCGCGCGGAACGCGCCGCTCGATTACGTGACGGTCGACGAAGCGCATTGCGTTTCCAAATGGGGACAGGACTTCCGTCCCAGTTATCTGGACGTGAGGACATTCATAGCGAAACTGCCGCGGCGGCCGGTGCTCGGCGCCTTTACGGCGACGGCGACGGCGGAAGTCAGGGAAGACGTCGTCGATCTGCTGGGGCTGGAGCGCCCGTACAAAGTGGTGACGGGATTCGACCGGAAGAACCTCTTTTACGAGGTGCGCCATCCGTCCGACCGCCGGGCGGAACTGTTGCGCATCGTCAGGGACTTCTCCGGGCGCAGCGGGATCGTGTACTGCGCCACGCGGAAAAACGTGGACGAAATATGCGGGATGCTTCGGGAACGCAACATTCCCGCCGCGCGTTACCATGCCGGGCTCGACGACGCCGAGCGCTCGCGCAGCCAGGACGACTTCATCAACGACCGCGTCGGCGTCATGGTGGCGACGAACGCCTTCGGCATGGGCATCGACAAGTCGAACGTTTCCTACGTCGTCCATTACAATATGCCCGGCGACATGGAAAGCTATTATCAGGAAGCCGGCCGGGCCGGACGCGACGGCGAACCGGCCCGGTGCATCCTGCTCTACGGCGCGCAGGACGTGCGCACGCAGCTTTTTTTTATCGAACACATGGGCGAAAATTCCGCGCCGGGCGATCGGAACCAGGACGAACTGCAGGAATTGGCGCGGATCCGTCTGAAAGGCATGATCGATTACTGCTTTACTTCCGGCTGCCTGCGCGCCTTTATTTTGAAATATTTCGGCGAGGAACCGCCGTCCCGCTGCGATAACTGCGGCAACTGCCAGAGAGTTCTCGAACAGGTCGACGTCACGATCGACGCGCAGAAGATCCTCTCCTGCGTGAAGCGTGCCCACGAAGCCTGGGGCGTCAAGGTCATCATGGACGTGCTGCGCGGCAGCAAGGCGGCCAAACTGCACGAGAACGGCCTCGACCGGCTGACGACGTACGGCATCATGGAGGACGTTTGCGAACAGCGTCTGCGCGACATTATCTTCTATTTGGTACAGGAAAAATATCTGGCCAGTTCCGGGGGCCAGTATCCGCGCCTGATCCTGGGCGAAAGGGCCGCGGAAGTGCTGCGCGACCGCAGGAACATCTCGGCGGCGCTGCCGCAGGTCGAGAGCCGGGCCGCCCGCAGCGAAAAGAAGAAGCGCATGCAGGCGCAAATGGCTTCCGGTTCTCAGCCGGAACTTTACGAGCGGCTCAAGTCGCTGCGCTTCGAGATCGCCCGCGCCAAAGGCGTGCCCGCCTTTATGGTGTTTACGAACGCCGCGCTGACCGACATGAGCGAAAAGACGCCGCGGGACATCGACGAATTCCTCGAAGTTTCCGGCGTCGGCGAGCGGAAAGCCGCAGAGTACGGCGAACGCTTCGTCGCCGCTATCAAAGACTGGCTGCGCGAACGGCGGCCGTCCGCGGAAAAATAAGAAACCGATAACGACAGGACGCGCGATGATCCCGGATCATCGCGCGTCCTGTCCGTATGTACGGAGCTTATTTTTCGGCCGCCGCAAATTCCTGATAAAGGGCGCGCCATTGAGACGCGGTCAGCTCTTCGGCTCTGGACATGGGATCGATCCCGGCCGAGGAAAGGATGGTGGCGATTCTGTCCTTGCCGTATCCGGCGGCCGCAAGATTGTTGGCGAGTTTTTTGCGCCGTTGGGCAAACGCCGCGGCCAGAAGCCGCCGCCACGGAGGGGAAGCGGCGAGGTCCAAATTTTCTTCGAGGTCGATGGAGATGAGCGCGGACCAGACTTTAGGCGGCGGATTGAAAGAGCCGGGCGCGACTTTCATGAGGGTTCTGACCGCGCTCATCTGCTCCAGCGTGATCCCGAGCGGCGAGCGTCCTTTTGTCGCCGGAGGCGCGTTCAGGCGGTCGGCGGCTTCTTTCTGGACCAGCAGGATCAGCCGTTCCAAACGGCGTGGTCCCAGCTCGACGAGGATTTTCCAGATCAGCTCGGTCGTGATGTTGTAGGGGATGTTGGCTAAAACCTTGTTGGGCAGCGGAAAAAGCTCCCGCAAATCAGCGGAGAGCGCGTCGCCCCAGGAAATTTCGAAACGGCCGGGGTGCCCGGCCCGGAGCGGTTCCAGCCACGGCGCGAGCCGCCGGTCGATCTCCAGCGCGTGTACGAAGCGGCAGGGGCTTTGCAGGAGCGCCCGCGTGAGCGCGCCCTGCCCCGGGCCGATCTCGAGGACGACGTCCTCGGAGTTCAGCCCGCCGGCCTCGAGACAGCGCCGCGCGACCGCGGGATTGTTGAGGAAATTCTGCCCAAGGCTGATTTTGTTGTTGAAAGTGTTTGTCATGGCCGATCCTGAATGATGAAAAAAGCGGATGCCGAAGGCATCCGCTGGAAATTTCTGGTCGGGACGAGAGGATTCGAACCTCCGACCACCTGAACCCCATTCAGGTACGCTAGCCAGGCTGCGCTACGTCCCGCTCAAGACATTGGGCATTATAGCCCTGCGGTGAAGAAGTGTCAAGCGCCAATTTAAAAAGTTGCGATTTGCCGAATGCGATTTTCAGCAGTGAAAATAATGGGAATCCGATGTAAAATGTTCAGTGCATGTGACAGGGAAAAACTGCGCCGCGCTCCGGGAAATTCTGTGCGTATGTTTTTTGCGTTCTCTCTGTTCATCTTCATCAAATCTGAAATGAGGGGTCGTCGTTGAAATTAGGAATCGTAGGCCTGCCGAACGTGGGCAAGAGCACGCTTTTCAATGCCATCACAGCCGCCGGGGCGGACGCGTCGAATTATCCTTTCTGCACGATCGAACCCAACGTCGGCGTGGTGGAAGTGCCCGATCCGCGCCTCAAGGTCCTCTCCGATATGTTTCATTCGGTCAAGATCACGCCTGCCGTCGTTGAATTCTACGATATTGCCGGTCTTGTGCGCGGCGCCAGCAAAGGAGAAGGGCTGGGGAACAAATTTCTCGCCAATATCCGCGAAGCCAGCGCCATCGTCCAGGTGGTGCGCTGCTTCGAGAATCCCAACATCGTCCACGTGGACGGCTCCGTGAATCCGGCCCGCGACATCGAGACCATTGAACTGGAGCTGATCCTTTCCGACCTGGAGATGGTGGAACGGAACCTCGCCAAGCTGGAGAAACTGGCGAAAGCCGATAAAAAACTGGCTCCCGACCTCGAACTGCTGCGCCGGGCAAAGGCAACGCTCGAAGCCGGCAAACTGGTGCGCACCCTTGCGTTGAACGATGAAGAAAAGCAGCATCTTCGCGGGCTGAATCTCCTTTCCGACAAACCGATGCTCTATGTGGCCAATATCGCCGAGGATGAAATCGGCGCGACGGCGTTGAACGAGTACGCTCAGGTGGTCTGCGACCATGCGAAGGCCGAAGGGGCGGAGTTCGTGACAATATGCGCTCAGGTCGAAGCGGAGATCGCCGAGCTTGACGATGCTGAAAAGACGGAGTATCTTGAAGCGCTCGGCTTGAAGGAAGCGGGGCTGGACCGTCTGATTTCCGCAGGCTACCGTTTGCTTGGTCTGATTTCATTTTTGACGGCGGGGGAAAAGGAATCGCGCGCCTGGCCGATTCGCAGAGGAACTCTGGCTCCGCAGGCGGCCGGTACGATTCACAGCGACTTCGAGCGCGGTTTTATTCGCGCCCAGATCGTCGGTTATGACGATCTGATCGCCTGCGGCTCGGTCGCGGAAGCGAAAGCGAAGGGGTTGCTGCGGCTTGAAGGAAAAGAGTATGTCATGCGGGATGGCGATGTTGTGGAATTCCGTTTTAACGTTTAAACACGCATAAATTTCACGAAAGGTACGTGGTAAAAATGGCGATGCAGATCAGTCTTGACGAAGTGTTGTCCATGCTTCTTTCGCGCGTTGACGCCATGGCGGTGGCCAACGAAAACATGAAGAGCAAGTTCAACATCTTGGCGCGCGCTCTTTATAAAAAGGGGCTTTTGACGGACGACGACCTCGTTCAGTCGGTGAAGGAGGAGCACAAACTGCTCCTCGACCTCGGCGCCATCAAAGAGATGCCTGCCGATGAGGCGCTCAAATCGATTGCGGACAACATGATTGTCTGGATCAAAAACGATGCCGAGGCTATTCGGAAGAACATGAAGGATTACGAGGCGAAAGTGAAGGCGATGATCGAGGAAGAGGAAAAGAAACCTCGTCTCGACGTGGCTTCTGCCGCCGACTTGCAGCGGCTTGAGCGCATGAGCGGCAAAAAGTCGGGCGGCGGTCTTATTATTCCTTAAAAACACAGGCAAGAGCCGGACTTTTGAAGAAAAACCGTTAAAATGGAGCGGTTCGAGAGGGGAGACGGAAGTGGAAAATTGGGGCCTTCGGATCGTCACGCTGTGGCGCAGCCTGGGAACCCGGAACGGCTGCGTGGCCCTGATCGATGCGCTTCTGTTGAGCCTGGCGGTCTATATAAGCTACGCCTTGAGGTTCTCGATTTTTCTGGAGTATGCGGCGACTTATGGAATCTTTGAGGCGGGGCCGCTTTACGTCGCAGCCGTCATGTTTTCGTTTTATGCCGGCGGGGTCTATCGGGTCTACTGGCTGCAGACGAGCATCGAAGAGCTTCTGATTTTGCTGAAAGCCTACGTGCTGGCTTGCGCCGTGCTGATTGGGCTGTATATTGGAGTCGAGGTTCCGTTCGTGGTGCCGCTGAGCGTTATGGGAATGCTGGTCCTTTGCGGCTTTGCCTTCCTGACGCTGTTGCGTCTTTCATGGCGGGTGACTCTGAAAGGACACAACGGACGTCCGCCGAGGAAGACGCTGATCGTCGGCGCCGGGGAAGCGGGCGCGCTTTTGGCTCGCGACCTGAAACGGCATGATCCTAACTTCAACGTCGTCGGTTTTCTCGACGACGATCCGGCCAAATCGAAGAAGACGATCGCCGGCATTCCCGTTCTCGGGACGCTCCACGAGCTGATCGGCATTGTCGGAGCCGAGCGGATCAGCGACGTTCTGGTGGCGTTGCCTTCCGCCCCGGTTGCCAGAGTCCGCGAGCTTCTGAACGAACTTTTGTCCCTGCAAATTTCCGTCCGCATTTTGCCCTCGCTGCAGGAACTCGCGGACGGCACGGTCACTCTGAACAAATTGCGCAAGGTTCGTCTCGAGGACTTGTTGTCCAGGGATCCCGTCGTGCTTGACACACAGCGGATCGGCCAGCTTCTTCGCGGTCGTGTCGTGCTGATCTCCGGTGCGGGGGGATCGATCGGCGGCGAAATTGTCCGCCAGATTCTGCCTTATGCGCCTGAGACGCTGGTTTTGCTTGGCCATGGCGAGTTTTCGATTTACACTTTGCTGGAAGAATTGCGGGAAAGGGCATGTCAAGTCAAACTTGTGCCGGTAATTGCCGATGTCGCTGATGAAAGAGCGATGGAAGAAGTCTTTTCCCGGTGGCGCCCCGACATCGTTTTTCATGCGGCGGCCCACAAGCACGTGCCGCTGATGGAATGCAACGCCCGCGAGGCGATTCGTACCAACGCTCTCGGCACATGGATTTTCGGCAGGATGGCCGGCAAATATAATGCAAGTCGTTTTGTGATGATTTCCACGGACAAGGCGGTTAACCCGAGCAGCGTCATGGGCGCCAGCAAGCGAATTGCCGAGATGACTCTGACGGAACTGCAAAAAGACTGTCCGCGGACCGCCTACGTGGCGGTGCGGTTTGGCAATGTCCTCGGCAGCCGCGGCAGCGTTGTTCCCAAGTTTGAACGTCAGATCGCGGCGGGCGGCCCCGTGACGGTGACTCATCCCCAGATGAGCCGGTATTTTATGCTCGTCTCCGAGGCTGCCGGTCTGGTACTGCAGACGGCGGCCATCGGTTTGCCGGGGAGGATCTACCTCTTGGACATGGGGAAACCCGTCAATATCGCCGAAGTCGCCCGGACGCTGATTCGCCTGAACGGTTACGAACCGGATCGCGATGTCAAGATCGCGTATACCGGCATTCGCCCGGGCGAAAAGCTCTTTGAAGAACTTTTTTACGATGAAAAACACGTGGAGGCGACCTCACACTCGAAAATCTTCTGTGCGAGAATTTCTCAAGAAGGACACGCCGAAACCGAAGGGATGCTTGGCAAAATCAAAACTTTTCTTGAGAGCCCTGGTATAGTGTCGGCCATTGCGAAGATTGTCCCGGAATATAGAAGTTCGGGCGAAGCGACCGGAGGAAAATGATGCGGGGATGGCGGCGGAAAGCTTTCTCTCTGGCGGAAGTCCTGATCGGCATGACCGTAATCCTCGTGCTTTGTGCCGGGCTTTTCAATGCGTTGCGCACCGAATCCGTTCAGGACCTGGCCGCAAGGGATATGGACGATCTGAGGCAGTGGCTCGATTCGGCCATAATTCGGGCGGATCGCTGGCGGTGCAGTTTTTACTTGAGTATTTATCTGCCGTCAAATTTATCTCAGCCGCATTTCATGATATTGCGCTGGCTTGGCAGACATTCAGGCAGTGCGATAGAGGAGAAATTCAGTGCCAATGCAAAAGTCCGCTGGCGTTTAAATGGAACTCACCGCAATTTCACGTATCGTTGGCAGACCCATACGGTCACGCCGGCGTTCGTAATCACTGCCTGCGAAGCAAACGGGCGGAATACCGGAGAGGCCCTGACGCTGTCCTTGCGGGGTTCGCTCAGGCGCACGAGTTCGCGGTAATATTCGTTATTTTGTTGTTATTATCGAAGAAGATTTTCCTGTCTGGAGGGAATGGCATGGTGATCAGGGAATGGTGGGAGAATCTTATCGCTCCTGCGGTGAGAATTTGGGAGAAAATGATTCCTGTGGCATGGCTTCGCGAGACGTTGGAGACCGTGATCTGGGCGGTTGTTTTGGCCCTGCTTCTGAAGACGTTCGTTATTCAGGCTTTTTGGATTCCCAGCGGCTCAATGCTTCCCACGCTCCTTGAAGGAGATCGCGTTCTGGTTTGCAAGTTTGAATATCTGCTCCGCGCTCCGCGCCGCGGGGACATCTTTGTCTTCAAGTATCCCAAAGATCCCGGCGTCGATTACGTGAAGCGTCTGATCGCCCTGCCCGGCGACAAATTCGAGGTACGGAACGGCATCGTCTGGATCAACGACCAAAAAGTCGACGAACCCTACGTGACGTTCCGCGACACGTACAATCACGCGCCGGTCGTCGTGCCCGAAAAGTCGTACATCGCGCTTGGCGACAACCGTCCGAACTCGGCCGACAGCCGTTATTGGGGCTACGTGCCCGAAAAGAACATCCGCGGCCCCGTGATTTTGCGCTACTGGCCGCTGAACAGGATCGGACTGGTGAAATAATGGCGGGCAGGACGGCGTGGTTCCCCGGGCACATGGCCAAGGGCACCCGGCAGCTGGAAGAACTTCTCGACAAGCTCGACGTGGTCGTCGAGGTCCGCGACGCGCGCGCCCCCGAGCTGACCGCGTCGCCGCTGACGAAAAAATTTGCGCGGCGCAAGCCCGTCTGGATCGTCATGACCAAAAGGGACCTTGCGGATAAGGACGTCACGGCGCAGTGGCTCGGTTATTATAAAAATAACAAGCGCGAGGCGTGGGCGTTCGATCTGCTGTCGCGGCAGATCGCGCCTTTGAAGCAGGCCTTCACGCGCTGCAAGCCCCAATATCGCGAGCTGCGGGTCGCGGTCGTGGGGATTCCCAACGTGGGCAAATCGGCGCTGCTGAATTTGCTGATCGGCAAAAAGTCCGCGCCGGTCGGCGGTATCCCCGGCATCACCCGCGGCGTTTCCTGGTACCGCGGCGGCGATTTTCTGGTCGTCGATTCGCCCGGCATTCTCGATCCGCGCTCGGGCGCGGCCATCCAAAGGGCTCTGGCCTGGCTCGGCTGTTCCAAGGCGGACGTGATCGGCGGCTACGACACGGTCGCCTGTTCTTTGATCGATTATCTGCAGCGGCGGGGGCTCTGGCATTTTATCGAAGAGAAGTGGGGCGTCCCCGCCGACCCGGAAGACACGGTGACCGTGCTCGAAGCCGTCGGGCGCCGATTGGGCTGTCTTGTCAGCGGCGGAATGGTCGATTTCACGCTTGCCGGCCGGCGATTTCTCGAATCGTTTTCGGCGGGGAAGCTGGGCAGTTTTTCGCTGGAAAGTCCGACGATGCCGGCGGCCGAAAAACTTCAGGCTCCGGAAGATGGGGATGAAGATGAGTGATTCTAGTGGGAGTTGACGAAGCGGGAAGAGGCCCTCTGGCCGGCCCCGTCGTCGCGGCGGCGGTCGTGCTGACGGAAGCGCAGCGGGAAGACCTGGTCGGTTTGGGGCTTCGCGATTCGAAAAAAATGACGCCGCCGCGGCGTGAAAAAGTATTCGCGCGCATGCTCGAACTGAACGTCGTCTGGCGCGCTGCGTCGGCGCCGGCCGAACGGATCGACCGGCTGAACATCCTGCGGGCGACGTTGTGGGCGATGCGCCGGGCGGTCGAAAAGCTCCCGCTTGACGTCGACGGGGTGATCGTCGACGGCAATCAGGAGATCCCCGGTCTGAGCGTCTATCAGCAGGCGATTATCGGCGGCGACGATATCTATCCGCAGATTTCCGCGGCTTCCGTCGTCGCCAAAGTGCTTCGCGACCGCGTGATGACGGTCTACGACGGTATCTATCCCGATTATGACTTTGCCCGGCACAAAGGTTACGGGACCGAGGCGCATCGCCGCGCGATTGCCGAACTGGGGCCAACGCCGATTCATAGAAGAAGTTTTTCATGGGAGTAACCTTCCTTTGAATCCGGATTTCTTTACGAGAGGCGCTGTTATGAAACAACTCACGTTGTATTTTAAAGAGGGGATCGGTCAGCTGCTGAAGCCCGCGCGGCCTGCGAAAGATACCGAAAACGGTGTCCTGACGCAGGCCGAGCGGGCTTTTTTTCTGGCGAAGGAGCGGGCAGCCATCGGCCGGTGGGCCGAGGAACTGGCCGCCGGCTTCTTGCAGGCGCAAGGACTGAAGATTTTGGAGCGCAACGTGAGAGAGCGATTTTCCGAGCTGGATCTGGTCGCTCTCGAAGGGAAAACGCTCGTCTTTGTGGAAGTTCGCTGTCGGCGCAAAAATCCCGTCATGTCGGCGCAGGATACGATCGGTCCGCTCAAATGGAGACGCTTGCTCCGCGGCGCCGAACTCTATACGCTGCGGCGTCAGTGGCGCGGCGAATGGCGACTGGACCTGGTCAGCGTCGACGTCGGCCATGAACGGTGGCATTTGCGGTGGCTCAGATATCTGGAAATGGAAGGGGCGGAGGACCGTGGCTGCTGAAATACAGGGCATCACGCTGCGCGGCATCGAAGCGCTGCCGGTGGAAGTGGAAGCGGAGATCACCTCGGGAATGTTCTCCTTTTCGGTCGTGGGACTGCCCGATGCGGCGGTGCGCGAATCGCGCGAACGCGTGCGCGCGGCGCTGCGCGAGCTGGATATATCCATTTACGGCCGCATCGCCGTCAACCTCGCACCGGCTGATCTGCCCAAGGAGGGCAGTCTGCTCGATCTGCCGATCGCCGTGGCCTTGGCCTGCGAGAAGAAATATTGTTCCCCGCCCGGCGCCGCAGTCTATATGGGCGAGCTGGCACTGGACGGACGCGTGCGCTCCGTCAGAGGAGCGGTCCCGGCGGCGATGCTGGCGCGTTCGCTTGAGTTGCCGCTTTTTTGCCCCGAGGGCAACGCCGCGGAAGTGGCTCTGGTCGACGGCGTCGAAGCGTACAGCGTGCCGACGCTGAAAGATCTTTTGCTCTACTTGCGCCGCGAGAAAGAGTTGAACCGCGTCGTCAAAAACATGCCGCCTTCGGGATTGAACGCCGTCGAGCCGGATTTTGCGGACGTGAAGGGACAGCTGACGGCGAGAAGAGCGCTCGAAATTGCGGCCGCAGGCCATCACAACATTTTGCTTGTCGGTTCTCCGGGCAGCGGCAAGACGCTGATGGCGCGCGCCTTGCAGGGCATTTTGCCGCCGCTGTCCGACGACGAGTTTCTCGAAACGCTGCTGATACGGAGCTCCGTCGGTTTGCCAGTGCCCGTCGACCGGCGCCGTCCTTTCCGACAGGTTCACCACACGGCGAGCACCGTGTCCATTTGCGGAGGCGGCAGCGACATCCGCCCCGGCGAAGTCAGTCTCGCGCATCGCGGCGTGCTGTTCCTCGACGAATTCACGGAGTTTCGCCGGGATCTGATCGAGGCGCTGCGTCAGCCGCTGGAGGACGGTTTCATCACGGTCAACCGGGCGGCGGGCAGCGTCACGTACCCCAGCCGGGTCTTGCTCGTGCTGGCCGCCAACCCGTGCGCTTGCGGCTGGCGTGGAGATCCGGTCGAGCAGTGCCGCTGCAGCAGCCAGGAACTGGAACGTTATAAGAGAAAGTTTTCCGGCCCGATGCTGGACCGCGTGGATCTCTACGTCTCGGTGCCGCGCTTGACGCCTCAGGAACTGCTGGAATTGGGCGGCGCTGCCAGGGAAAGCAGCGCGGAAATCCGCGCCCGAGTCGTGAAAGCCCGGAAACGGCAATGGGAACGCAAAGAGCGCGTCGGCGCGGAGTGCAACGCCGAGTTGCCCGAGAAGATGCTGCGGCGTGAAATAGGTTTCAGCGCCGAGGCTCGGAAATACCTGACCGCGATGGCCGAACGCCTGCGGCTTTCCGGCCGCGGCCTGAGCCGCGTCCTGCGCGTCGCCCGTACTATCGCCGATCTTGCGGGCGAGCGGAACGTGGATGACCGTGCGGTTGCCGAAGCGCTGGCCTACAGAGATTCGGGAGTGCTGGAATGAACGGACTGGAATTGTGCGTTTGGCTGAACGGGTGCGAAGGACTTTCGGCGAACGTGCTCCAACACGTGGATCTGTCCGACGGACCGGAGAAAATCGTCGAAAAGTTGCGCCGCGACGGAATCGTCTCTCAACGCTGCGCCGATAGATTGGAAAAATTGGCCCGGGAAAACTGGCACGGAAAGGAAATCGAGCGCGCGGAAAACGCTGGTATTTTTTTAATTTCATGGTACAGTAATGAAAGATACCCGTCTCGCTTGCGCGGCATCGCCGAACCGCCGTTGATACTTTATGCGAAAGGGAATGTGCCGGATTTCGAATCGGCATATTCAATCGTGGGGACGCGCCGGTGCACGCCTTACGGGTTCAAAGTCGCCGCTCTGATCGGCAACGCGCTGTCGCGCGCGGGGATGGTCGTCGTCAGCGGCGGCGCGCGCGGCATCGACGGCGCGGCACATGGCGGCGCGCTGGAAAACGACGGGGTCACCGTGGCCGTTTTGGGCACGGGCGTGGATGTCGTTTGGCCGCCCGAACACGACGAGCTTTTCGACAATATCCTGCGCCGCGGCGCGCTGCTCAGCGAGTATCCTTTGGGCACTTGCGGACGAACGTGGCGTTTTCCCCGGCGCAACCGCATTATCGCCGGATTGTCGAAAGCGTTGATCGTTGTGGAATCGCCGCTCAAAGGCGGCGCGATGATCACGGCGCGCCTGGCCATGGAAATGGGGCGCGACGTGTGGGCGGTGCCGGGGCGGATCGACGAACGGATCTGCGAGGGCAGCAATCGCCTGATCCTCGATGGCGCTTCGCCGCTGGTCAACGTGGCGGATTTCATCGATCACGTCAGCCATTTCGGGCAACTCGATCTGTTCGCTCCGCTGGAACTCGGCGACGATGAACGGCGGGTTCTGGACTGTCTTTCCGACCAGGGAGACCTGACGCTGGATCAGATCTCGAAGCGGACCGGCATTTCTGCGGTAGAATTGATGCGTTTGATTTCCGAACTTCAGGTTCAGTCGCTTATTTATACTTCAGGGGGCGGACGCTGGAGAGCGGTTCCACATTAGAAAGCCGAGGGAAGACCGATGAGTACGGACAGCTACGAACTTTTCTCTTCTGAAGCCGAACAAAACGGCGTGAAACTGGAGATCTTCATCGTTTCCGATTTTACGGGAGAAACGGCCGAAAGCGTGACGCGCGCCGCATTGCGCCAGTTCGACGAGGCGCGGCACGTCGTGGCGCTGCACCGTTTTCGGACGGTCGACACGATCGACAAGCTGATCAACATCTGCTGGCAGGCGAAGGAAAACAAGGCGATCATCGTCTGCACTCTGGTGGCGCAGTCGGTGCGCGAGGCCCTGATGCGTTATGCAGGGGAAATGGGCCTGAAGGTCATCGACCTGATCGGCCCGACGCTGGATACGATCTCGGCGCGGCTGGGGATTCCGCCCAAAGGGACGCCGGGGTCGCAGCACAAACTCGACGAGGCCTATTTTCGCCGCGTCAAGGCTCTCGAGTTTTCGAGCACTTGCGACGACGGCGCCAATCCCAACCTCCTTCCGGAAGCTGAATTGGTCATCGTGGGCGTTTCGCGAACCTGCAAGACCCCTCTGTCGATGTACCTGGCCAACAAAGGCATCCGTACCGCCAATGTCCCGCTCGTCCCTGAACTGGCGCCGCCGGATGAGCTTTTCACTCTGCCGCACGGCCGCATCGTCGGTCTGGTCATCCAACCCGATGCCCTGCGCAAGATTCGCCGGGAGCGGCTGCAAATCATCGGCCTCGATCCCGATAAAGCTTTTTACGCCCAAGAAGGACGCGTCAAAACCGAGCTCGATTACGCGCGTCACATTATGGAGCGCCTGCAGATCAAAGCGATCGACGTGACGGGCCGCGCTCTGGAGGAGACGGCTCAGGTCGTTCTGGACTATCTTCGCGAGCAAGGCTGCCCCGCTCTGCTGGATTGATTGGCTTTGACCGAGCGGAATGCGCCCGGTTTCAAGCGATAAACATCTTAAATATATTTTTTGGAGGCTGCGCCGATGGAAAACTACAATGCGATTAAGTGGTTTGAGGAGATACGCAAAGATGATATTCCTGTTGTGGGCGGCAAAGGAGCCAACCTGGGCGAGCTGACCTCGACCGGCGCTCCCGTTCCTCCCGGATTCTGCGTCATTGCCGAAACTTATGCGCGTTTTATCAAAGAGAACGGCCTGAATACGCAGATTTCAGATCTTCTCAAAGGGCTGGATTTTGAAGACACGGCAGCGCTTCAGCAGAAGACGGAAACGATTCGGACCCTGATCCAGAAAGCGCCGATTCCCGCTTACATCGAAAAGCAGATCGTCGAAGCCTACGAAAAACTGGCGGAGAAGGTGGGGCTGAAAGAGCCCGACGTCGCCGTCAGAAGCTCCGCCACCGCGGAGGACCTGCCCGACGCCTCGTTCGCCGGACAGCAGGACACTTACCTGCATGTGATCGGAGCGCCGTCGGTCGTGGATCACGTGAGGCAGTGCTGGGCTTCGCTCTGGACGGCCCGCGCCACCTATTACCGCCAGAAGCAGGATTACGATCACTTCAGCGTTTCGCTGTGCGCCGTCGTGCAGAAAATGGTGGCCAGCGAAAAGTCCGGCGTGATGTTTACCGCCAATCCCGTTACGAGCGAGCGCGCTCAGATTATGATCAACGCCAGCTGGGGACTTGGCGAAGCGGTCGTGTCGGGTTCGGTTTCTCCCGACGAGTTCATTCTCGACAAAGAGACGCTTACCGAACTTGACGTCAGCATCGCGGACAAAAAGATCATGATCGTCGACAAAGAAAAAACAGGTGGCACGGTGACCGTCGACGTCGCCGATTATCTGGGCCCGGCGGCAGTCGGCGCCCGTTGTATGAGCGTCGAAGAAATCCGCCATCTGGCCGAGGCCGGCAAGGCCATCGAGGCGCATTACGGCGTCCCCATGGACATTGAATGGGGACAGGACAGGGACACGAAGAAACTCTACATCCTTCAGGCTCGTCCGATCACGACCCTGAAAGCGGAGCCCGCCAAAAAGGAGAACACGATCATGGATCAGAAAACTTTAACGGTGCTCGTTCGCGGTTTGGCCGCATCCCCGGGCATCGCCCACGGGCGCGTGGTGCGCATCGACTCGCTTCAGGAAATCGCGCGCGTCAAAGACGGCGACGTGCTGGTGACGGGCATGACCAATCCCGACATGGTCCCCGCCATGAAAAAAGCCTGCGCGGTCGTCACCGACGAAGGCGGACGCACCTGCCACGCGGCTATCGTTTCCCGCGAACTGGGGATCCCCTGCATCGTCGGCAGCAAGAACGGCACCGAAGTCCTTGCGGAAGGCATGGAGATCACCGTCGATGCGACTCGCGGCGTCGTCTACCGCGGCAACGTCAACCTCTCTTCGGATCAGGATATTCATTCGCCTGTCGCCGAGGGCGCTGCCGCGAAGCAGTCGGCGGCGGTCGCTGCGGAAGCCGCTCCGATCACCGGCACGAAGATTTACATGAACCTGGGCGACGCTTCGATCATCGGCAAGTACAGCCGCCTGCCGTTCGACGGCATCGGCCTGATGCGCACCGAGTTCATCTTCTCTCATATCGGCGTGCACCCCATGTATCTGCTGCGCACCGGGCGCGGCGAAGTGCTGATCAACGACATGAGCCAGGCCATCACGACCGTCGCCCAGGCCATTTATCCCCGTCCTCTGGTCGTGCGCATGAGCGACTTCCGCACCAACGAGTTCCGCGGTCTCGAGGGCGGCGAAGTGGAGCCGGAAGAGAACAATCCCATGATCGGCTGGCGCGGCGTCTCGCGTTATATTTCGCCGGCCTATGAGGAAGGTTTCCGCCTCGAGTGCAAGGCCATCAAGAAAGTCCGCGACGAGTTCGGCCTGATCAACGTCTGGGTCATGCTTCCTTTTGTGCGCACGACCTGGGAAGTGGCTCGCGTGAAGGAGATCATGGCTTCCGAAGGGCTGGTCCAGAACAAATCCTTCAAGATCTGGATCATGGCCGAGGTGCCGGCCGTCGTTTTCCAGGCGGAAGAATTCGCCGGACTGGTCGACGGTTTCAGCATCGGCAGCAACGATCTGACTCAGCTGGTCATGGGCGTCGATCGCGATTCCGGCATCCTCAACAACATGGGCTACTTCGACGAGCGCGACCCTTCCGTGAAAAATGCGATCAAAACGCTGATCCATGCGGCGCACAAACAGGGAATTACCTGCTCGATCTGCGGGCAAGGCCCGTCGCTCTATCCCGACTTCGCCGAATTTCTGGTGCACGAAGGGATCGACAGCATGAGCGTCAATCCCGATACGGTCGCGTACACGCGGCGGCTGGTCGCGGGCGTGGAGCAACGGATGATTCTCGGCGGCATGAGAAAACTGATGGGACAAGAACTTTAACGTCCCATGACAATCGAAAAGGAGCCGGAGGTTTTTGCCTTCAGCTCCTTTTTTCTATTTAAAGGCACAAATTTGACAATTGGAAATTGGACGCTAAAATGTCCGACAGTCATCGCTCGTTTTTTTCGGATTTTTAAGATCGGGGAGAAAGGATGTGCCTGCATGATGCGAGTTTTGAGTCCCGCAGAACAGTCTTGCCTGACTGTGGACGCGCAGGCTTTGATCTATCGATATCGAACTCAGAAGTGGCTTACGCAGAAGCAGTTCGAGGATCTGATCACCGAAGTCGTGACGATTTCGAGGATGCGTCAGTTTCCCGGCGACGCCGAATTGGTTGCTGCCGTGTTGCACGACCTGGGCGAGACCGACGCGTTGGAGGAAGCTCTGGAATCACTGTTTCAAAAACAGGAATCGGACCATCTGTTCAGTTAAAAACAAAATCGAAAGGAGAGCGTCATGGCTCCTACAGCAAAAAGCACAAAGAAAGCGCCCGGAAAAACGGTTTCGAAGAAAAAGACGGCGGCCGCGGCGGCGAAAAGCGCGGCGGCTCCCGGAAAGAAAACGACGGCTGGCGTTTCCGCAAAATCCGCATCGATAAGAAAAAAAGCGACACAATCCGCCGGAAAAGCGCTGGAAGAAGCGAAGAAAGCCTTGCCTGCCCGGCATGGCAAGACGCTGGTGGTCGTCGAGTCGCCGACGAAAGCGAAGACGCTGACGAAAATTTTGGGCTCCGGCTACGTCGTCAAAGCCAGCGTCGGCCACATCGTCGATCTGCCCAAAAGCCGCCTGGCAATCGACATCGAGAACGATTTCAAACCGGAATACATTTTAGTGAAAGGGAAGGCTCCCGTAAAAAAAGAGCTTCAGGCCGCCGCCGCTACGGCCCAAAAAATACTCCTCGCCGCCGACCCCGACCGCGAAGGAGAGGCGATCGCCTGGCACGTCGCCGAGCTGCTCGGCGTCGATCCAAAGGAGAACTGCCGGGTCCGCTTTCATGAGATCACGGCGGACGCCGTTAGAAACGCCGTCAAGGAACCGGCTCCGATCGATATGGACCGGGTCGACGCGCAGCAGGCGCGGCGCGTGCTTGACCGCCTGGTGGGCTACACGCTGAGCCCGCTCCTCTGGAAGAAGATCCGCCGCGGGCTCTCGGCCGGACGGGTGCAGTCGGTCGCCCTGGCGATCCTCTGCGAGCGCGAGCAGGAAATCGAGAATTTCGTGCCTCAGGATTACTGGAATGTCTTTGTCGACGCAACGGCCGACGACGGGCGCGCCTACAGGCTGCACGTCGAAAGGGAGAACGGGCGCAGCCTGCTTTCCGACGGCAAAACTCTGGCGATCGACACGCTCGCCAAAGTCCGCGATATCGAAAAGACGCTGAAGGAGAAGCCGCTGATCGTCGCAAGTTTCACGGCGAAGAAAAACGCGCGGAAACAGCCGGCCCCGTTCAAAACCAGCACGATGCAGCAGATCGCCGCAAGCCGGCTGGGCTTTTCCCCGCGGCGCACGATGGGGATCGCGCAGAGCCTCTTTGAAGGCGTCGCCATTCCCGGACACGGTACGGTCGGTCTGGTCACCTACATGAGGACCGACAGCCTGCGCATGGCGCCGGAAGCGTTGAGTCAGGCTCGAAAAGTGATCGAAGGACGCTGGGGCAAAAAATATCTTCCGGCAAAAGCCGTCGTTTACCAGGCCGGCGCCAACGCCCAGGACGCCCACGAGGCCATCCGCCCCACGGACTTTGCGCTGACGCCCGAATCGATCAGAGAATCTTTGACGGCGGAGCAGTACCGGCTCTACGATATGATTTGGCGGCGCAGCGTCGCTTCGCAGATGGCCCCCGCCGTCGTCGATTCCGCGACGCTCGACTGCGAATGCGGAAAATACGGGCTGCGCGCCCAGGGCGCGTCGGTCGGTTTTGACGGCTGGGGTGCCGTCTGGGATCTTGACGTCAAGGATGCCATGATACAGAAGGCGCGGGAAGGCGAGCTGCTGAATATCCGGAACGTCCAGTCCGAAAAGGAACAGACCAAGCCGCCGGCGCGGTTTACCGAGTCGACGCTGATCAAGACTCTTGAAGACGACGGGATCGGACGCCCCTCCACCTACGCGACCATCGTCGAGACGCTTTACGACCGTTCCTACGTCGCGCGCGAGGAAGGGCGCAAGCTGAAGCCGAGCGAGCTGGGGCGGTCGGTGAATAAATTTCTGCTCGAACATTTCGACGGGAAATCGACGTCGCCGATCGTCGACGTCGGTTTTACCTCTTCCATGGAAAGTTCCCTCGATCAGGTCGAGTCGGGGAAGAAAAACTGGGTGGAGCTGATCGGGCAGTTTTGGAAGCCTTTCACCGACGCCATCGCCGAAGCCGAAAAAGCGCCCGTGGTCCCGCCTCCGCCGCCTGAGCTGACGGGCGAGACGTGCCCGCAATGCGGCAGACCGCTTGTGAAAAAACAGGGCCGTTTCGGCGATTTCATCGGCTGTTCGGGATTCCCCGAATGCCATTACATAAAACCGGTTCAAAAGGAAATCGGCGTTCCCTGTCCGAAATGCGGGAACGAGCACGGCGGGCAAGTGGTGCAGCGCAAAAGCAAAAAAGGGCGCACGTTCTATGGCTGCTCCCGCTATCCCGACTGCGATTATGTTTCCTGGAACAAGCCGGCGCCTGAAAAATGCCCGCTCTGCGGCGGCCTGATGGAATATGTCGGCCGGTCGCGGACGCCCGTCTGTACGAAGTGCGCCCATAAGGGAAAGAGCTAAATGCAGCCCGTCGTCATCGCCGGCGGCGGTCTGGCCGGTTCCGAAGCGGCATGGCAGCTTGTGCGGCGGGGAATCCCCGTGCATATGTTCGAGATGCGTCCGGTCGTCTCGAGCCCGGCTCACCGTACCGACAAGCTGGGCGAACTGGTCTGCAGCAATTCGCTGGGCTCCGACAGCGGCGACTCCGCGGCGGGGCTTCTCAAAGAGGAGCTCCGCGCCCTCGACAGCCTGATCATGAAATCCGCCGACGCGCATTCAGTGCCTGCGGGAAAAGCGCTTGCCGTGGACCGCGAACGGTTCTCGCAGTTTATCACCGATACGCTGATGAAAGATCCCCTTTTTACGCTGACCCGCCGGGAAGTTGCCGAAATTCCCGACGGCCCCTGCATCATCGCCAGCGGTCCCTTGACGTCCCCGGCGCTGGCGGCAAAGCTCCAGACGCTGTTCGGGCAGGATTATCTCTATTTTTACGACGCCGTCGCCCCGGTGATCGAGCTGGAGTCAGTCGACATGTCCGTCGCGTACCGCAAAGACCGCTATGCCGACGGCGAAGGCGGCGATTACATCAACTGCCCGATGGACGAACGGCAGTATCAAACGTTTTATGAGGCTCTGATCGCGGCCGAAAGAGCTCCGCTGCACGATTTCGAAGGAAAGGCGGAATACTTCGAAGGCTGCATGCCGGTCGAAGCCATCGCTTCGCGCGGGCGCGACACGCTTCGTTTCGGCCCGCTGCGTCCCGTCGGGCTGAACGATCCCCGCACGGGGAAGCGCCCTTACGCTGTCGTGCAGATCCGTCAGGACAACGCCGAAGGCACGCTCTACAACCTTGTCGGTTTTCAGACCAACCTGCGCTGGGGAGAGCAGCAAAGAGTTTTTCGCCTGATCCCCGGGCTCGAACGTGCCGAGTTCGTGCGAATGGGCGTCATGCATCGCAATATTTACGTCGACGCGCCGCGCTGCCTCGACGGCTGCCTGCGGCCCCGGGGGATGGAATCCCTTTTTCTGGCGGGGCAGATGACGGGTGTGGAAGGCTACGTGGAAAGCACGGCGATGGGGGCCGTCGCCGCGCTGGGCGTTTTTTCCTTCCTGAACGGGCTGCCTCAGCCGCAATGGCCTGTGGAAAGCGCCATCGGCGCGCTGCTTTTCAGGCTGAAGGACGCCACCAATCCCCGCTTCGCCCCGACGAACGCGAATATGGGGATTTTCCCGCCTCTGGATGAAAAAATCAAAAGCCGTAAAGAACGCCATGAGAAAATTTTAAGCCGCGGGCGCCTTAAATTCTTGCAGTTTAAGGCAAACAGCGCCTTGTTTTTTTCTGGACCGGGCGAAGAATGACTTCTTGAGTGAAAAAAGAATTTCGAATGGTTTTATTCGTATGAAACGTACCGTTATCCAAGATGTTTGGATAAAATGAAGATTTCCCAAAATTGGTGATTTTTACGTGAACTCATGTTATGATTTGAATCGGCGGCGCTATGAAACAGTTCGTATAATTAAAGAGGGGAGGGAACCCCAATGTCTGAGGTCTCAATGAACGGCCAGCTGGATTCTTTCCTTGAATATTTGCGGAACAATAAGGCCAGTTCCGAAAACACCGTGACGAATTATGCGGTCGATCTCGCGCAGTTTGCCGACTTTGTCGAGAATCAAGAGACGGGCCCTCTTGAGATTACGACGCCGCTGATCCGCGCGTTCCTGCGCTCGCTCGCCGGTTTTGGATATGCCAACTCTTCCATTGCGCGAAAACTTTCCGCCGTAAAGGCGTTTGAGCTTTATCTTCTTGAAAAGGGGCTCATCGCGGCCGATCCCGCGGCGTCGATTCGCAGCCCCCGGCTTCCCGAACGGCTGCCGAGAGCCCTGTCGCGAGACGGGATCGAGCGCCTGATCCAGGAAGCGTGGAAAATAAAACCCTGTCTGCGCAACGGCACGATCCTCGAAGTGATGTACGGCTGCGGCGTCCGCGTGGCGGAGCTGGTCTCTCTGCGCTGGGACGACGTCGACGTAGACGAACGCTGGCTCAAGGTCAGGGGCAAAGGCGACAAGGAGCGTCTCGTCCCGTTTGGGCGTTATGCCAAGGAAGCGTTGACCCGATGGAAAGCCGAATGTCTCCCGGAACCGGGATTCCTTTTCCCGGGGAAAGGCGGCGCCGCCATCACGGTGCGGACGGTGCACCGGCTTGTGGTCCAGGCCGCGCGCAACGCCGGGCTTGAAAACGTCACGCCGCACTCCGTGCGCCACAGCTTTGCCACGCATATGCTGGAAGGCGGGGCTTCGCTGAACGTCCTCCAAGAACTGCTGGGGCACGAAAGCCTGCTGACGACGCAGCGCTATTTGAAGGTCACTCCCGGTCACCTGAGAGACAGCTATATGGCGGCTCATCCAAGATCGGGAGAGGAGGAATGAAAATGTCTCAGAATGTGACGATTCACGGCACGACGATCGTCTGCGTGCGCAAGAACGGGCAAGTCGCCATGGGCGGCGACGGACAGATGACTCTGGGCAACCAGATCATCAAGGCGGGGACGAAAAAGGTCCGCAAACTTTACGACGGCAATGTCCTCGTCGGGTTTGCCGGCGCGACTGCCGACGCGATGACGCTGATGGAACTTTTTGAGAAAAAATTGCAGGAATACAGCGGAAACCTGATGAGGGCATCCGTTGAGCTGGCCAAAATGTGGCGGACCGACCGCATGCTGCAGAAGCTGGAGGCTATGTTGCTCGTTGCCGATCGGGAACATACGATCCTGCTCTCTGGCGCCGGGGACGTGATCGAGCCGGAAAACGACGCGGCTTCCGTCGGTTCCGGTTCGGGATACGCCCTGGCGGCGGCCCGGGCGTATCTGGACGTTTCGTCCCTCGACGCGGCGGAAATAGCGAAGCGTTCTCTGCTGATCGCTTCCGAGATTTGTATTTATACCGACAATATCCTCACGGTGGAGGTCCTGTGATGCTTCTGACGGAAGAGATGAAAAATCTGGTGCCCTCGGCCATCGTGCAGTACCTCGACCGCTATATCATCGGGCAGGAGAAGGCGAAACGCGCCGTGGCCGTCGCTCTGAGGAATCGCCTCAGACGCCGCAAGCTGCCCGAAGATCTTGCGCAGGAGATCGCGCCGAAAAACATTTTGATGGTCGGCCCCACCGGCGTGGGCAAAACGGAGATCGCCCGGCGCCTTGCCGATCTTGTCAACGCGCCGTTTGTGAAAGTGGAAGCGACGAAATTCACCGAAGTCGGCTATGTGGGACGCGACGTTGAATCGATGGTCCGCGACCTCGTGGAAAACGCCATGCAGATGGTCAAGAAACGGATGATCGCCGGCGTCCAGTCCGTGGCGTTTGAACACGCGCAGGAGCGGCTGGTGGATTATCTGCTTCCGGTGAGAAAAAGCTCGTCTGCGGCGGGGATCCCGACATTCCTGAATTATCTCAAGAAAGAACAGGCGGAACAGCCGGAAGATGCGGCGCCGGAAGAGAGCCCGGCGGTGCGCCAGAGTACGCGCGAACGCATGCTGAACATGCTGAAAGGCGGCAAACTGGACGAACGCGAAGTGGAAATCGACGTGCAGGAAAGTTCCAGTCCCATCGCTTCTTTTGGCAACGGCGAAATGGGCGGCATCGGCATCAACATTTCCGAGATGTTGGGCGGCATGATGCCGAAAAAGAGCAAAAAACGCCGCATGAAGGTGAAAGACGCGCTTCGCGTCCTCCAGGCCGAGGAAGCGGAGAAACTCATCGACATCGAAGCCGCCACGCAGGAAGCTTTGGACAAAGCGCAGCAGGAAGGGATCATTTTCATCGACGAGATCGACAAGATCGTCTCGCGAGGGCGCGGCGGCGGTCCGGACGTCAGCCGCGAAGGTGTGCAGCGGGATCTGCTTCCGATCGTCGAAGGCTGTTCCGTCACTACGAAATACGGTCAGGTGAAAACGGATCATATTTTCTTTATCGCCGCCGGCGCCTTTCACGATGCCAAGCCCTCCGACCTCGTTCCCGAACTTCAGGGACGGCTGCCCATCCGCGTCGAACTGACGGCGCTTGGAAAAGAAGAATTGCGCCGTATCCTGATCGAACCGCGGCACAGCCTGATCCATCAGTCGGTCGCCCTGATCGAAACCGAAGGGCTTGAACTGCGTTTTACCGACGAAGCGGTGGAAGAGATCGCGGCGATGGCCGAAAGAATGAATCTGGAGATGGAGAATATCGGGGCGCGCCGGCTACACACCATTCTGGAGCAGCTTTTGGAAGAAATCAGCTTTTCCGCCCCCGAACGGACAGGTGAAGCGATTGAAATCGACAAGTCTTTCGTTGTAAAGAAACTTGAACCACTTGTTGGCGATAAGGATCTGCGGCGGTATCTGCTTTAAGATTTTCATGGCTGAAAGGAGACAGGATTCTCATGAGACGCTCATATGCAAAAGAAAAGTTGCCCGAAGGTTTAAACGGCGCAGTCGACAGTGTCGAGATGCATGAACTGCTTGAGAAAACGCGTCAGGTCGGGAGAGCGATGCAGGGCCGTCGCGAAGGGACGCGCCCCGATTACAACAAGCTGGCACGCTTGTTATGCGAATTTTCGACCGCGAACGTTTACGTTTTGAGCAGAGAAGGACAGATCCTGGGATACGCATGGGTGAACGAATACCACAGCGAAGCCATTGCCTCCTTTATCGAGCAAGGCTATATGCCCGAAAGCTTTGTGGAAAAGCTGTCGCAGCAGAGGGAGACCGTACTGAGCAAAGCCGATGGGGCGCTTTTTGATGACCAGGCAGAGAGCGTGGCTGATAAGACGGCTCTCTATGTGCCGATCTATGGAGCTTCGGAGCGGCTTGGGACGCTTGTACTGGCGCGTTTCGCGAGCAACTTCTCAACCCAGGACCTCGTTCTGGCCGAATATCTGGCGACACTGGTCGGCATTGAAATCCTGCATGACCGTTCCCGGCAGATCGAAGAGCTTGCCCGCGAACGTCTTGTTGTAAATATGGCCATGAAGGCCCTTTCGTATTCTGAAATTGACGCGATCAACCACATCATCACGCGGCTCAAGGAGCTCTCGGCCGAAAAGAACGCCGGTTTCAGAAAAGAGAACAACGAATGCGAAGGGGTCGTCATCGCCAGCAAGATCGCCGATCACGTCGGGGTGACCCGCAGCGTGATCGTCAACGCGCTGCGTAAGCTCGAGAGCGCCGGAATTATTGAAAGCCGCAGTTTGGGCATGAAAGGCACTTTCATCAAAGTGCTGAGTCCCTTGTTCGTGGATGAGCTCGCTTCCAAATTCAAGCGCACGGAATAGCCGTCGGCACCCGGAACGTGCTGTTAAGTCTGAAGTTCTAAAAATTTGACACTGGCACGCTCCCTTAACTTGAGATAAAATGGGCGTGATTCCACAACACTTCTGGAGGTATTTCATGAGGATGAGACGCCCTTTGTTTTGGAGAGGCTTGTTGCTGTTCCTGCTCGCCTCTCAAGCATGCTGGCAAGCAAGGGCGGCTGTCGAACCTGCAGGTCAGGCGAGACAGTCTCTGGCCCCCGTGCCTTCCGCGAAACGCGTGCAGAAGGCGAAAACTGATGCGGCTTCCTATATTTTCCGTTACTACAACAGCTCTTTGAGCATGGATAAAGCGAATGAGTACGCCCGTTATGTCATGGAAGCGTCGGGCCGTTTCTCGGTGGATCCTGCGTTGATCACTGCTATAATTGTCAAAGAATCGCGCGTTAAGGCCAACGCGCATTCCAAGTACGCGGTCGGTCTGATGCAGGTCTATTGGAAACTGCACCGCAGTACGATCATGGCTCAATTTCCCCATATCCGTACAGAAAAGATATTGATGGAGCCTCGCAATAACATAATGGTTGGTACATGGATCTTTTCCAGGTACATGGCACACTGCAAGGGGAACGTTACAAAGGCGCTGAGGCGGTATCTGGGATCTCAGGCTAATCGTTATGTGGCATTAGTCACGAAATATCGAGGGCATTACACTGAGAGAGTCCTGTTGAATCTGCAACACGCTTCGAAACGGGCTGTTTCTTAGTGGATAACTATTGCGATGAAAAATGAATATCAATAAAATTTTTATGGAGGCGGAGAAATCATCATGAGCAAATTGGTTAATGACGTATACCTTTCCGGCGTGGTCCACTTTCTGAAGGGCGAAAGCTACGGCGAGAGCCGTTTGGGAAAATACTTCGAGTTTTCCCTCAAGCGTCAGTACAGTGATACGGATGGGTGCGACCGCGTCGATTACCTTCGGATGAGAGTCTTTGATCCGGCGATTCAGGAGTGGATTGTCAAGCAGGAAGAGGGCGCGCCCGTGTGGATTGCCGGCGAGCTTCGTTCGTCCCTGGGCAGCGGCCGGATCTACGTAATGGTTTCCAAGATTCAGGCCTTGAATCAGCTTTAAAATTTAACACAATAAATTTGAGAAAGGGAAGTTCACACTATGCCCGATTTGGCACCAGGTGATGTGGTAACGGGAGTCGTCGAACAGATCATGCCCTATGGGGCTTTTGTCCGTCTTCAAAGCGGCCAGAAGGCGATGATTCACATCTCGCAGCTTTCGCATAAATTTATCAAAAGCGTCGATGCCGTTCTGCAGCCGCAGCAGGAGATTAAGGCGAAAGTTATCAAAATAGACGAAAAAGGCCGCATCGATCTGTCTTTGAAGGCGCTTGAAGAGCCTCCGACTGTCCCGGTTCAACGAATGCCCCGGCATGCGACGGCCGCAGTTTCCGAGGAAGCGCTCGGCTCGGACGATTTCGAAAAAAAGTTGTCCACTTTCCTGAAAAGCAGCGAAGAAAAAATTTCTTCGCTGATGAACGCCAAAAGCGGCAAAGGGGGACGCCCGCCGCGCCGAAAAGGCGCTCGTCCCTAAATGTGGATGAAGAATTTGCGGCGAGAGGTTCACGGGAACCTCTCGTTTTTTTCGGCGCGCGACGAGATTGTTGCGGCCGGTCAGATGGATGGGCGCAATTTTCACAAGGGGCTTGTCATGTCCGTCGCGGCGCGCTGCAAATGGGGAATGCCTCAGGTCCTGAAATGTCACCCCTTTTACAGAGGGCGCCCTTTTCCGACGCTCTTCTGGCTGACATGCCCTCATTTGGCGTACCAATGCGGGCGTCTTGAGTCCGGCGGAGGGGTCAAGGCGCTGGAAGACTTTCTCAGCGAGAATGAAAAGGCGTATCGCCTCTACAATTTTCGCTATGCATGGTTGCGGATTTCTTCCTTGAGCGGTTGCGAACGGTTCTTCCTGCGCCGGTATTCTCCGAAGATCTGGAAAGCCATGCTTAAAACCGGCATCGGCGGTATCCATTTGACTGAAAAACTGACCGTGAAATGCCTGCACCTCCAGGCGGCAACGATGCTCGCTTTGCCGGGGCATCCTGCCGAAGCGTGGTTTGCGGAAAAATTTAAAGAGTTCTGTTGTAAAAAGGCTCACTGTAAAAAATATTTAGACTGAAAAATATCTGATAGAATAAGCTTGACGAATCTTTGCCCAAGCGATAGAATATTCCTCGTTCGCGGGTCGTTAGCTCAGTTGGCAGAGCAACGGACTTTTAATCCGTGGGTCGAGGGTTCGACCCCCTCACGACCCACCATGGATGCGGTCCCATAGTCTAGTGGCCTAGGACATCGCCCTTTCAAGGCGAGCACCTGAGTTCGAATCTCAGTGGGACCGCCATTTTTTACGCCGGTGTAGCTCAGTTGGTAGAGCAGCGCACTCGTAATGCGCAGGTCTCCAGTCCGAATCTGGACACCGGCTCCATCCGATAACTTCCGCGTGTTTCCGAATGCGTTTTTCAGCCCGCCGTGAAGCGGGCTTTTTTGCGTCTTCGTTCCGGTTTGTTCTGACGCTTATTTTTTGAAAGTTGAGCGTCGGAGCGCCGCGCCGCTCATTGTTGCCGCCGGATTGAATCGCGCGATGTATGCTTCGGAATGGCAGCTCGTGATGCAATGGTATGCCGACGCCCTGGACGCTGTCAAAGCGGGGCGGGACATAACGCCCGTTCCTGAAAACATCAAGAATATGCACCGATAAATCGCGCTCTTTACACCTATGTCTTTCTGTAGTACAATGAACTATAGAAAGGAGAGGTGAGGACATGGCATTTTCCATCAGATTGACCGAAGAAGAGCGGAACCTTGCCGACAGCTACGCGAAATTGCATTCTATGTCCATGGGCGAGGCTTTTAAAAGGGCCCTGTTCGAGCGCATCGAGGACGAATACGATGTTGCCGTCGCCAATGAGGCATACGATGAATACCTCAAAAGCGGCAAAAAGAGCCGCCCGATCGGCGAACTCTGGAAAGACATCGATCTATGAGTTACGACGTCCAGACGACCCAGCGATTCGACCGGGAATTTAAAAAGCTCGACAGATACACGCAGCTGATGATCAGATCGTGGATCAACAAAAATCTTGTCGAGTGCGCAGACCCGCGAATCCATGGAAAGCCGCTTGTTGCCAACCGCAAGGGGCAGTGGCGTTACAGAATCGGAGATTACCGCCTGATTTGCCTCATCGACGACCATGAGTTGATCATTTTGGCCTTGAGCGTTGGACATCGGCGGGAAGCGTACAGGAATTAGATACGACAAAACAGCCCCGGCTGCTGCGGATCGATCATCCGGCACCGGGGCTGTTTTCATGAAAATTGATGGAACAAGCACGATGCGCTGCACGAACAATCTAGCGCCGGGAGGCGGGAAGCGGCTGCTGCTCGGCGGCTGATTCCGATCGGGGGACAGGTATCGTTTCATCCTGCAGTCTGGCGCCGCACATGATAAACAAGATCCCTGAAATCAGGAACATCAACGCTCTTCCGGTTCTAAGGCCTCCGCTCCGGAAATGACGGAACACGAGCGCGCCAAGGGCAAAAACGATATTGGCCGTACCCAAGCAAAAGCAGAAAACGGGCAAATATCTCTCCATGAAGTTCACTCCTTAAATTCATCGAGCCGTCATGCGGCTGGAAGTGCGCAGAAGGAAAAGAGAGGCCGCCCCAAAAGTCGACCGGGGCGGCCTCTCTCTCTGATTCCATCACATCAGGGAGGGCAACCAGAGGCTCAGCTGAGGAACCATGCCGGCAATGATCAGAAGGACGATGATAATTGCGGCAAACGGAATGACTCCTTTGATGACCTCCTGCATTTTTACGTTGGGGAATAATCCGTTGATAACGTACAGGTTCATGCCGACCGGAGGCGAGATCAGCGCCATGGTCATGTTGATGGTGACCAGCACGCCGTACCAAATGGTGTTGACGCCGAGCGCGTGGAGAATCGGCGTTACCAGCGGCATGGTCAGCAGCACGACGGAAACCGTTTCAAGCAGCGCGCCGAGGACGAACATCAGCAGGTTCATGATGATGATGAACGTTGCGGCGGAGAGCTTGTTGTCGACCACGAAAGCGGTAAGAGCCTGAGGAATCCTCAAATAGGTCATAACGCGCCCGAACAGAAGGGCGCCGCAGATGATGATGGCGATCATGCAGCTTGAAGGAACCGCCTTCATACAGATCTTGGGGATGTCGGCGAATTTAACGGTGCGATAGACGAACAGCGTGATGAAAAGGCTGTACACCAGACCGACGGCGGCAGCTTCCGTGGGCGTGAAGATGCCGGTATAAATGCCGCCGATGATCAGCAGGGGCAGAAAAATGCCGGGCAGGTTCTTGATGGTAATGGACATGCGTTCTTTCCAGGGCGCTTTGGGTTCCGAGGTGTAGCCGCCATGCTTGCTTTTATACACGACATAAACGATGAACAGCGTAGCGAGAAGCAGCCCGGGAACGACTCCCGCCATGAACAGTTTGCCCGTGGAATCCTCGGTGACGGTAGCGTAAATGATCATGGGGATGCTCGGGGGGATCAGGATGCCTAACGTTCCGCCGGCGGCCAGCAGCCCCAGCGTAAGCGTTTTGTCATAGCCGTGCTTGATCAGGGCAGGATAGGCGACCATGCCGATCGTGGCGGCCGTCGCCGCTCCGGAGCCGGTGATGGCGGCGAAGAAGGCGCAGGCGAGGATCGTGCCGATGCCCAGGCCTCCCGGCAGATGACGGACCCAGGTGTTCATGACTTCGAACAGGTCGTCTCCCACCTTGCCGTCTAACAGTATCTGACTCATCAGGATGAAGATCGGGATAGACAGCGTGTTGAAACTCTCCAGCGACGACCACATGGTGGTGCCGATGATCTTGATGGGCAAATGGAAAACCTGGATCAGGATCAACGACGTCATGCCCAGGGAGAAGGCCACCGGCAGCCCCAACGCGAGGATAAAAAGCAGGATGGCGACGACGAGAAGAAAGTTGGTCATATGAGCATCCTCCCTTACTCGCTGAGGCCTTCGCCCGCGCGAAGAGCCACGATACGGTCAAGCAGGTTGATGAAGAACTGCAGAGCAAGAAGTCCAAAACCCAGCAGCAGGGGAAGCTGGATCCACCACACCGGAATGTGCAGGAGATTGTCGGTCAGTTTGTTCAGCCTGATGCTGGAAGCGATCATGAGCCAGGCTTGCCAGGAGACAACGACGCAAAAGACGATGCCCATAATGCTGGTGACGACATCAAGATAAAGCTGGATTCTTTTCGGGAACTTATCGAAGATCAAATCGATGCGGACATGTTTTCCCAGCATCAGCGTATAAGCCGCGCCAACCAGCATGGTCCACATGAACAGGTAAATGGCGGTGTTCATGACCCAGATCGTCGGGGCCTTGAAGATGCCGCGCATCACGACTTCGTACGCGAGGATCAGGCTCATCGCGAGAATCCCGAGCCCGCTGAGATAGCCGCAGAAGGTGTTGCCGGCCTTGACAAGAGCGCGAAGTTTGTTGAGCATATGGGAGAGACCTCCTCTTGTGAGCTGAACGGAGCCCCGGCGACGCCGTCGGGGCTCCGTATCGCATGGTCTGTTATCGGAAAGATTCTTTTAGTCGAAGACTTTGTGAGCCAGATCAACGAGTTTTTGTCCCGTCTCTCCGGCGCGCGCAACGTAGGCGTCCCAAACGCTCTTGGTGGCCGCAACCATTTGGGCGCGTTCTTCGGCGGTCAGCGCGTTGACTTCAAGTCCCGCATCGCGGACGGTTTTTTCGGCGGCGCCTTCGGATTCCGCCACCGCGCCGCGGAGCCATTTCTCGGCGGCTTTGCCGGCTTCGAGGATGGCTTTCTGGCTGTCGGCGTCAAGGCCGTTCCACCAGTCGAGATTGGCCTGAACGGAGAACTGGGCCGTGCTGTAATTGGCGATGGTCAGATATTTGCAGACCTCGTAAATCTTGCGGGACACCGCGGCAGGCATGCCGGTGGTCGCGCCTTTCACGGTGCCGTTCTGAATGGCCATATACATTTCCGCCGAGCTGATCAGAGTGGGGGCCGCGCCGAGAGCCTTCAAGGTGATGGAGTCGCCGGCGCTGTAGGAGCGCATCGTCAACCCTTCAAAGTCCTTGGGGCTGTGCAGAGGATGCTCGTTGTTCCACATCTGAATGAAGCCGTAGTCGACCCAGAAAAGGTTTTTCACGCCCTTCTTGTTGAACTCGGCGTCAAGAATATCCGCCGCGCCGGCATTCAAAAACTTTTCCGGCGAGGACAAGTCGACGAACAGGAAAGGCAGGTCGAACACGTCGGCAGCGGGCACCATGCCGCCCCATTTGTAGGTGCCGACGAGGCCGACTTCGACAAGGCCGTCCTGGACCGCTTCGAGAATCTGGTTGTCATTGTACAGGGAACCGGAGTCCGCGACATTGACCTTCAGTTGGCCGCCGCTCAGCTCGACGACTTTGTCGGCGAAAACATGAATGGCCTTGGAAATATGGTGAGAAGGAGGAAATTGATTGGAAACAGTGAACTCCGCGCCAAAAGCGACGGAGCAGGACAGAACCGCAACCGCAGCAAAAGCCATTACTTTCTTGAACATCTACGACACCCCTCTGGAGAAATTTTTTAGAACTGGTCCCTGAAAATTTCAGGAGAAATGCGGAAATGGGATTCCGCCTGAAACCGTGAAAAAGTCACTGATTCTGCACGGGCATCTCCGGTTTGGGCTTGCCAAAGGAGCTCGCGCACAGACTTCCCATCGTCCTCAAACCGTACGCTTTCAGAGCGCGGGCAACCGTCACAACCCTGAGAGGGTCAAGCCCGGTGTCGACGCCCATGCTTTGCATCAGGTAGACCAAATCTTCCGTTGCCGCGTTGCCGGCCGCGCCGGGGGCAAAAGGACAGCCGCCGAGGCCGCCGACGGCCGAATCGAACCTGTTGAATCCCTCGTCAAGGGCGCATTTCACGTTCATGTCGGCAAAACCGTACGTGTTGTGGATGTGCAGATAGGTGGGGATCCCCTCGAGCGCCGGTTTGACGACCTGAAGCGTTTCGGTGAAGTCTTTGGGCGTACAGGTGCCGATCGTTTCGGCAAGTGTGATGCAGTCGACTCCCTTGGCGCGCACTTTGCCGATCAACTCGGCCACCCGGCGGGGATCGATGCGTCCCTCGAAGGGACACATGAAGGACGTGGCCATGGAAACGCAGATCTTCGCTTTGCCCCTGACAAGCGCGATAATGTCGTCCATGCCGGAGAGCGACTGCTCTACGGTGCGGCGGATGTTGGCCATATTATGGCTTTCGCTGACGGAAAACACCACGTTGACGACGTCAGCCCCGGCGGCTAACGCGTTCTCCGCTCCCTTGACGTTGGGGACCAAGGCGGTGAACTCGACGTCGGGGTACTCTTTCTTGACGGCCGGCAGTACCTGGGCGGCGTCAGACAGTTGAGGAATCGCTTTCGGACTGACGAAAGACGTGATTTCCATTTCCTTGATGCCAGTCGAAAGCATTTGGCCGATGAACTCGACCTTCTTTTCCGTGGGAATGAAATCGCAGATCCCCTGAAATCCGTCACGTGGGCAGACCTCGCGAATAACAGCGTTCTTGGGCAGACCGTCAAAATGCATTCGTTAACCTCCTCCTAAAAGTCAATACGGATCGAAAGAGCTGATCGGACGTTTTAAATGACGCCTTTTTCGGAAAGCTCCCGAAGCCGCTCGCCGGACAGGCCGAAAATGCCCCCGTAAACTTCTGCGTTGTCGGCGCCGGGAACAACCGGCGCATGACGCGTGATCTCCACCGGCGTCCCCATAAGTTTGACAGGGTTGCCGTTGACCTGCATGGGACCGATGACGGGGTGGGGCAGATCTACAAGCATCTCGCGGGCTTTGACCAGATGTTCGTCGGTCGTGACGTCGTGAAGGTCGAAGATCGGAGCAGCCGGAACGCCGACCCCCAGGATCTTGTCGACAAGTTCGTCAGCGTTGTAATTCTTGGTCCAGTCATTGATGATCTCGCCGAGCGCGATCCGGTTTTCGGGCTTATTGCGCTCAAGCAGGGTGGCGAAGCGGCTGTCCTCGAGAAGATCCTTTCTGCCCATCAGATCGAGCAGTTTCTCGAACAGCCCCTGGTTGCCGCAGCCGATAATGAATTCCTTGTCCTTGGCTTTGAAGGAGTCGTAAGGATAAGTCGCCGCATATTCATTGCCCATTCTCTCGGGGATCTCGTGGTTGACGAGATATCTTTGGATCCCCGTCTCCAGGCTGGAGACGACCGAGTCGACGAGCGCCACGTCGACTCGCTGTCCCTTGCCGGTGATACTGCGGGCATTCAGAGCGGCCAGAAGGCCGATGGTAAGGTTCATGCCGCCCAACACGTCTCCCATCGCGCTGCCGGAGCGGCAGGGTTTGCCGCCGCGTGGACCGGTGATGCTCATCAGACCGCCCATCGCTTGGGCAATGATGTCGTACCCTGGGCGTTCGCTGTAAGGACCGTAGCAGCCAAAACCGGAAACGGCGCCGTAAATGATTCTGGGGTTCACTTCTTTCAAGACGTCGTAACCGAGGCCGAGCTTGTCCATGACGCCGGGACGGTAATTCTCGACGACCATGTCAGCCGTCTTGACCATTTCAAGAAAAAGCTGTTTTCCCTCTGGAGCCTTCATGTTAAGAGAAACGCCCTTTTTGTTGCGGTTCACGTTGGCGTAGTACATGCTGCTTTTATTCTTGTAAGGACCGAAATTGCGGGTGTCGTCGCCTTTGCCGGGGATCTCGATCTTGATGACTTCGGCCCCCATGTCCGCGAGCATCATCGTGCAATATGGCCCCGCCAAAACCCGAGTGAGATCGAGAACGCGAATGTTGCTTAGAGCTCCCATGTGAATATGCCCCTTTCGAATGAGTCGGAAACGCCGGACTTTCAGTTTATACTATTTCACTAAAATGACAATGACAACAACAAGAATAAAAGCAAAGAACGAGGCGTCAAGTTTGTCGTAGCGGCTCAAAATTCTGTGGACCATTTGATTTTCTGTCTGAAAGGAGCATCCAACCAGGTATCGCACCTTGTAAACATGATAATCTCTGTACCATGGTTCGGGATTGTTGCGTTTCGGCGGGATGGTGTAACCAGCTTCCTGAGAAGTAATGCACTCTCTAAAGGCTTGTGAACCGTAAGCTTTATCGCTGATGATATTGCTCTCTTTGGTCTTTGTTTGACTGAGCAAGGGCACAGCATGTCGGGAATCATGGTTACTGCCGGAACTGAACAGGAATGTCATCGGATTACCTAAACCGACTACAGTGTTTCCACTTGAAACGTGCATAGACTGCTTGCCATTTGCCGTAACGCTCCGGAAACTCTCTCCATGGCTCTCCACTTCTATAAGCCACAAAATCCCATTGGTGATCCTGCGATTATCATATTTTGCCGAACGCCCATATTCTCCTGCTTTCGGATGTTCTGGCCGCAGAATATCCTTGATTAAATTCCATTTGCTGCGGGTCAGTTCATATCTTCTCGTTTCTATAGTCAGAGTTTAAGTGATTGAATCGATTTGGGCAATATGAAATTTTTCAGACTAGCCCTAATTGTAATAGCAAAAGGATCGCCGATGATACCAATTACTTCCCGCAGGTGAACGACTTCTCTAACGAGCGGGCCTCGTCAAGACCGATTAACTTGTTGAATGAAGGAAAATCAACCATATCGTCCAGACACGCCTCACTAGTCCCTGCCTCTTTCAGCTTCGCGAGCGCAGCAGAAAGCGCTCTCGTAACGACGTAGATGGGCATGACCGGATAGATTGCGATCTTAAAACCCAGAGCAGCTAGCTCTTTCTGCGATAAGTTAGGCGTCTTGCCGTGCTCAACCATGTTGGCCGGTAGCGGACGGTTGGGAAACTCTGCAACGATACGCTTCATCTCGTCAATCGACTGCGGTGCTTCGATGAAAATCACGTCAGCCCCCGCCTCTTCAAAGGCATGACCTCGGGCGATGGCATCGTCCAAGCCATTGACGGCACGAGCGTCTGTGCGGGCGATAATCACCGTGTCAGGATCGCGCCGCGCATAGACAGCCGCACGAACTTTAGCAACCATTTCCTCACAAGGGATAAGTTGTTTGCCTTCCATGTGTCCGCATCGTTTGGGCATCACCTGATCTTCGAGCTGAATGCCACATGCTCCGGCTTGCTCGTACGCGCGTACTGTACGCACTACGTTAAGCGAACCTCCGTAGCCGTTGTCAGCATCGGCAATCACAGGAACGTTTGTGGCTTCAGCGATATTGTGCACTGACTCAACCATCTCGTGAAAGCTCATCAGCCCGATATCAGGGCGTCCGAGGACGCTGGCTGACACGCCGTAGCCGGTCATGTACACAGCGGAAAATTCGGCGTGCTCAATCAGTCGCGCTGACCACGCATCATATGCACCGGGGGCAGTGATAATACCATCGGATGTCAGAAGTTCTCTTAGTTTTTTTGCTTTTGTCATTATCTTGTGCCTCCTATGGATTTATTGCAATTCATATTGGGTGATACCATCCATTCAAATTTGATCAAATTTCTGCTCCGTTGACAAGGGGAAAGTTCTGAACAATCAGACACAAAGCTAAAAGAGCACCCGTTCCTGAGTAAATATAAATTCTCAGAAACATCTTTTAGTCCCCCGTTTCAAAATGGGACAGGAATTTTGATTGATTTTCCTTCTGACTGTTTTATAATTAAAAGACACACAAACAATCTCCCTATGGGAAATATTCATAAATCGCTTTTCAAACTCAGGAGGCATCATGAAATACATCTATACAAGCAACGCTCATCTATGGTCCTTCCCGCTGGAGCTGTATGTCCGCGATGTTAACTTCTTCTGTTTTAACTGGCATCCCGAATATGAACTGACAATTCTTCTCAAGGGAAAGGCTACCCTATGTGTGGACGGCAACGTTCACAAGATACGCGAAAATGACGTGTATCTTGTCAACTCCAATCGAGGGCATGCCGTAGTCTCTGAAGAAAAGGAATCTACCGCGCTTGTGATCCACTTTTCACCAGAATACTTTACGCAGATGGAATCGGCACACACCAAGCTGGAGTTTGCCTGCATCTCGAACCAGACAAACCGCGACGAACAGCGTTTTGCTGCTCTTCGACAGTATGCAGCGCAGATGATGCTTGCTGCACTCTTTAACGCGCCATCTTCTCGCTTCATCCTCCGTGGCGCTTTCAACATGTTGATGGGCACTTTGCTTTCAGGATTCCCCGTTAAACAGAGCCCTATGATTGAATCTCCCCGTGACCGCAAGAATCTGAAAACAATCCAGACCGTCACCAACTGGCTTGAAAAAAATTTCGACAAAAAGGTTACGCTTGACGCTGCTGCCAAAGTGGCACGTTACAACCGCACGTATTTTTCGTCGTTTTTCCGGCGTAACGTCGGTATTTCGTTCTACGATTACCTCACGCGCATCCGCTTTCGTCACGCGATGTATCAGCTCAACAACACCAATCATAGTCTCACTGATATCGCTGCCGACAGCGGCTTTCCAGATCTCAAGACGTTCAGCTCCTATTACAAGAAAACGTTTCACGAACCACCAAGTGTACATCAACGCGCTATCGATATGAGTTCTTTCACGCCTGCTCGTGAGAACGAACGCATCTACCTCGACACTAGCGCCTCGGACATCGGAGAAAAGCTGCGTGACTTTGCTCGCCTTGATTCATATGTTTCGCCTTCACAGCCCAAGCTGGCTCCGACTGCCCCTGATAAATTCGACCAGATCGTGGCCCTGTGCGAGCAGCTCATGACGATCGCTAAGCAGTCATATTGACTCTCATTAAAAGGCTTGCCCTAAATAATAGCAAAAGTAGCACTACATTATTAGAGTCCCTGACTGATGGAATATATTTAGGATCCGCTGAAATAAACTAATTATCGAAAAAAAGCAATCCAAGCGCCGCTGAAGCAAGAGATTAAAAGTCAAAAAATTCCTTTTCAGTTTCTTGTGATCCCATTCAGTTGAGAATAGCTTATGACATTCCTTTTTTAGGGACACTTACGCTCCGCATGTGAAAAACTCTTCCATGCGCTCTACACGAGTGCACATGACAAGATTAGCACAGCCAAACGGAACTAAAGAAGCGGTTCATGTTTTTCGTTATGTCACGGTATACTGTTTTGTGGCAGCCAAAGTATCTCTTGACGATCTGAAAAACATGTTCTGCTTTACAGCGTGTCAATGATTTTCCCGTTTTCAGGAATTTGTCCAAGGCTCTGGGCTGCCTATGCTCTTGATGCGGCTCGGGCGACGGCTAATCCGAAACTCGGCTTGTGACAGATGTTCATCTTCTCTGATTCCTTCGCCCTTCTCAACACCAAAGTGTCCCGAATCTCCGTATCCCATGTCGCCATCACACATCAGCGCATGTGTTCGAATCACGCCATGGACGTTGGCGTTGGCTGCGGTTCCTGTGACCGTATGCGCATAGCCGCTTCCGGCATCAACATCGGCATGGACTTTCATTCCGAAATACCACTGGTTGCCTTTTCTCGTCCCGACTTTTCCAAGGGGAATCGAAGAAACCTCATGGAGCATCAAGAGTAAGCGCGATTTTTTCAACCGCGAGATCTACGGATAATCCCTCCTGTCGCCTCCCGCGCAGCAAAAGGCAGTCGACAAGCGAGTTTGTTCTTGAGATCGGGATAGGCTTCCATCATATTGACGGGGGCGATTCCAAATATCTGCATCACGGCGTCGGCCGACGCGATGTCCGCGTTCTTTCTCTCCGGCGTGCTGCCGTCGTGTCCCAGTCGAAGGCTGATGGGCATGCTCCTGGCTCTGCCGCTCAGGACGGTGACGTTCTGCTGGCGCATGAGTTCAACGAGCTTGTGAGGCGAGATGTCTCTGATGCCCTTCATGCGGATGAGGTGACAGGAAAGACGTTCCAGAACCAGCGCAAGGTAACAAACGAGGAAGTGCCCGCGGATGTGTTCCGGCGTCCAGACGAAAACCGGCCTGGCATCGAGGTTGCTCTTGAACACTCGAAAACATTCCTCGACGCGCCAAAGCTGGCGCAGGTTCGCGAAGATCTCCTGCGGGGAGGCATCCTTGTTGGAGGTGGCGATGACGTAGAAACCCGCCTGCTTTTTACGCTTTTCGTAGAGAGAGGTGTTCACCTCGTATTCGCCTTTCTTCCCTTTCTTGCTCTTCAGAAACTGTCTTGAGCCGTGTTTCATGGATGTCTCGACGGCTGAGGCTCCCTTCGCGATCAGTTCTTTCCCCTTCGTCCACAATTCCTCCAGAACGTCCAGGTCATGGTGGTGCCGTTTCAGCGACCAAGTGACGATGATGCCTGCGTCACGTTCGGGATCCGCTCTGGCGTCCAGACGCTTCATCTTGAACACGTCCTCGTGGAACCGTTCGCTGTGCTCCCAGTTCTCCTCGGAAAGAACCCGCTCCTTCACGTCCTTTTTCAGCCGACTGATGCTCTGGGGCACGATGTAATCAAAACCCTCTTCCGCAAGGTGCTGCAAGTTGAGCTTGCAGTTGAGCCCGCGATCCGCGACGACCGTGACTTTCCCCAGTCCGGAATTTACCTTGTGCTTCCGGACGACCTGCAGCAGGGTCTTGATCTCCGACGTGTTACCGCGGAACAGCTCATAGTCAAGAGGGATGCCGTCGGCGTCAATGAGCAGTCCCATCACCACCTGCACCTCATTCGCGCGGTTCTCCTTGGACATCCCGCGCGCGCGAAGTTCGTCGGAATCAAAACTCTCGAAGTAAAACGTGGTGCAGTCGTAAAGCGCGACAGTCATCGTTCGCTCGTAGATATCCGCGATCCCCTTGTTGACGTTACGTATCAGGACATCCTTGCTCCCGCTCAGGAGCCCGAGGGTTTCGTAAAGGTCCGCCTGGGTGAGGGAAGAGAAATCGAAGACAAAGTTCCCGCGGTATTCGTGCGTCCGTTTTTTCGAACAAGGCGCCAGAATGCGCAGTGCGGCGAGGAAGAATGCGGCAAGGTCGAAGTCGAACTTGAGTCGGTGATTGCGTCGATACTGTTTGAACCAGACGTCCAGCCCAAGGCGTTCCCATAATCTGCGGTAAAGGGCGATGCCGTAGTTATAAATGCCCGCACAGTCCGGTTTATTGTTGGGTGCACATGTTGCGACCTGATCCTTAAGCGTCTGCGCTTTGAGGCGTTCTGCAAGATCTGCGTTTGCCCTCAACTCAGCAAGATCCGCCTGAATTCTTTCGTCGATGTCCGGCTCTGTGAGGCGGCGTTTGTTAAGGTCGCCAAATGATTAGGTTCATCTGTTCAAGAAATAATTCCCTGTTTCGTCTTTCCCTTGTGATCTGTGGATTCTATATTACCGAAGCTGAGTTGGGACATTGGGCGTTCTCCTTCGCTCAAACGAGAATTAAAACATCTCAACCATATTATATAATGAGCGACTTCTTTCAGTGACTCCTTAAATTCCTTTATGGTGAGCTGTTGATTTGCAAAATCATGAACTGGCGGGGAACGATATTTTTTGATCAATTATAAATATTTAGTTTTTCATTTTATGCATTGGTTTCAGAAAAAAAGTGTATAATTTGAGTATATGGGATCCTTGGAAATAAAACCAAAAACAGATGCGGCAAAGGGCAGATCAGGGAACCGTACCAAAAAGGGGGAGACTGAAATGGCAAAACAGATCATGACGATTGACGGCAACGAAGCGGCAGCGCACGTGTCTTACGCCTTCACCGAGGTGGCGACGATCTATCCGATCACGCCTTCTTCACCGATGGCGGAGCATGTGGACGAATGGTCGGCGCGCGGTCGGCAGAACTTGTTCGGTCAGCGTGTCCATTTGATGGAGATGCAGGCCGAGTTCGGCGCGGCGGCCGCCATGCACGGAGCATTGGAGTCGGGCGCGCTTGCCACGTCCTATACGGCGTCGCAGGGATTGATGCTGATGATTCCGCCAATGTACCGCATTGCCGGCCAGTTGATGCCGGGCGTGCTGCATGTCAGCGCGAGGACGGTCGGAACTCACGCATTTTCGATTTTCGGCGATCATTCCGACGTCATGGCCGTACGGCAGACAGGTTTTGCCATGCTGTCTTCGGGCAGCGTGCAGGAAGTGGCCGACCTGGCGGCTGTGCCGCATCTCGCGGCGATTGCCGGCAGCGTGCCTTTCGTGCATTTTTTCGACGGCTTCCGCACTTCTCATGAAATCCAGAAAATCGAGATGCTGTCATACGACGATTTTGGCGAGATGCTGGATAAAGAAGCGCTGCTGGCGTTCCGCAAGAGATCTCTCAACAGCGACCGGCCGGTACAGCGCAGCACCGTGCAGAATCCCGACGTGCTTTTCCAGGCGCGGGAAGCCTGCAATCGTTACTATCTGCGCATGCCTTACATTGTGCAGTCTTATATGGACCGCATCCACGCTCTGACCGGCCGCAGTTACCACCTTTTCGACTATTATGGCGACCCCAACGCGGAGCGGGTCGTTATCGCGATGGGCTCAGTGTCGGGATGTCTTCAGGAAGTTGTCGACGAGCTGCGCTCACGTGGCCAGAAAGTGGGTTTTCTGCAAGTCCATCTTTATCGACCGTTTTCTGCGGAACATTTCCTTACCGCTCTGCCGGAAAGCGTGCGCTGCGTGACCGTGCTCGATCGTACCAAAGAGGCCGGCGCGCCGGGCGAGCCTCTGTACGAAGACGTCTGCTCGACGTTCTCCAATGTTTCCACGGCGCCGATGGTCATCGCCGGGCGCTATGGCCTGTCTTCCAAAGATGTCACTCCGGCGCAGATGATCGCCGCGTTTGACAATATGGATTCGATCCAGCCCAAGAACCATTTCACGATCGGCATCAAGGACGACGTGACCTATCATTCGCTGGAGCTCGGGCCCAATATCGTCACCGAGAGCGAAGGCACCGTGGCCTGCAAGTTTTGGGGACTTGGTTCCGATGGTACCGTGGGAGCCAACAAGAACTCCATCAAGATTATTGGAGACAACACCGACCAATACGTTCAGGCTTATTTTGAATACGACACGAAGAAATCCGGCAGCGTGACGAGATCGCATCTTCGCTTCGGACGGCTGCCGATCCGTTCCACCTATCTGGTCACGCAGGCCGATTTCGTTGCCTGTCACGTGCAAGCCTACATCGGCAAGTACAACGTCTCAGGCGAGCTGAAAGACGGCGGCACCTTCTTGCTGAACTGCGCCTGGAAACCGGAAGATCTGGAGCGGCATCTTCCCGCTTCCGTCAAACGGGATCTGGCTCGTAAACATATCAATTTTTACATCATCGACGCTACCCGCATCGCCATGGAAATCGGCATGGGGAACCGCACAAACTCCGTGCTGCAGTCGGCGTTTTTCAAGCTGTCGGGCATTCTGCCTTTCGAAGACGCCGTGAAGTACATGAAGGAAGCGATCAAAAGCACTTACGGTGCGAAGGGCGACAAGGTTCTTCGCATGAACTACGAGGCAGTCGACCGTGGCGGCGCCAGCGTGATCCGCATCGAAGTGCCTGCGGAATGGGCAAATGCCGAGGATAAGGCGGCGGAAGAACGCGTTGATCCTTTGCTTCCCGACTATATCCGCAAGGTGCTGATCCCTGTCAACAGTCTGAAGGGCGACGACATTCCCGTCAGCGTTTTTGTTGACGCGGCCGACGGTACGGTGCCGCTGGGGACCTCCAAGTATGAAAAGCGCGGTACGGCAGTGATGGTGCCGGAGTGGAATCCGGAAAAGTGCATTCAATGCAACATGTGTTCCTTTGTTTGTCCGCATGCGGCCATCAGACCTTTCCTGCTGAACGAATCAGAGGCGATGAACGCGCCGGAAAGCTTTGAAACGGTGAATGCCCGCGGTCTGAAAAACGCTCAAGGCCTGAAGTTCCGCATCCAGCTCAGCGCTCTTGACTGCGTCGCTTGCGGCAGCTGCGCCGAAGTCTGTCCGGCCAAGGAGAAAGCGCTCGTGATGAAGTTGCTTGAGACCCAGTTGCCTCAGCAGAAAAACTGGGATTATGCGCTGACCCTCTCGCCGAAAGCGAATCCGATGGATAAATTTACCGTCAAAGGCAGCCAGTTCGAGCAGCCGCTGCTCGAGTTCTCCGGAGCCTGTGCGGGGTGCGGCGAGACTCCCTACATGAAAGCCATGACGCAGCTTTTCGGCGACCGCATGTACATCGCCAACGCCACGGGCTGCACCCAGGCCTGGGGCGCCGCCTGTCCCTGCGTGCCGTATACGAAGAACAACCGCGGCCATGGGCCGGCGTTCTCCAACTCACTGTTCGAAAATAACGCCGAATTCAGCCTTGGCATGTGCCTGGCCGTCCAGCAGCAGCGCGAACGCCTGCTGATGACTGCCGAGAAGCTGCTCGGCGGCAAGACTCGCGACCCCGAACTGATTCGGGCGCTGCAGGAATGGAAAGATCATTACCATGAGGGCGAAGGCAGCCGGACGTACAGCGACGCGGTGGAGACGGCCGCCAAAATGGCGTACGCCCGCGGCGAGGACAGTCTGGAACTGCGCGACCTGCTGAACAACACCGAGCACCTTGTCAAAAAGTCCATGTGGATGTACGGAGGCGACGGCTGGGCCTATGATATTGGCTTTGGCGGACTCGACCACGTGCTCGCGAATGGCCCCGACGTAAACGTTCTGGTTGTGGATACGGAAGTCTACTCCAACACGGGGGGCCAGTCTTCAAAAGCCACCCCGGTGGCGGCTGTCGCGCAGTTTGCCAGCTCCGGCAAGAAGACCGGCAAAAAGGATCTGGGGCTGATGGCCATGAGTTATGGCAACGTCTACGTCGCCCAAGTCGCCATGGGCGCCGATCCAGCTCATTTCATCAAAGTTCTGAAAGAGGCGGAGTCGTATGACGGACCGTCGCTGATCATCGCCTATGCGCCCTGCATTAATCACGGCATCGTCAAGGGGATGAGCTATGCGATGCCCGAGAGCAAGTTGGCCGTGCAATCCGGCTATTGGCACCTGTACCGCTACGATCCGCGCCGTGTCGCGAAGGGAGAGAATCCTTTCGTCCTGGACTCCAAGAAGCCCACGATTCCGCTGCGCGATTTCCTCATGGGCGAAGTCCGCTACGCGGCGCTCGGCCGAACCTTCCCCGAAGAAGCCGCTCGCCTTCTGGCAATGGCGGAAGTTCAGGCGGACGCGAAGTACCGGCGTTATGCGGCGATGGCCGAGTCAGGGAAGATTTCCGTTACCGCCTGAGCTGAAGAGATTTTTGAATACTGATTCTTGACAGAAGACGACAGATGAATTTCCCCGCCTTCCGAGAAAGTCCAGCCGCTCAGGGGGTATCCCCGCCGCTACGCGGTCTGCGCAACGCGCTTTGTGGATCTTCCCCTCCTCGAGAAGTGCTCGAGTAACCATGAAACGTCCTCCGCAGGGCGGCGAAAATCAGCAGAAAGTATGTCGTGATGGATTGATGGACCTTCCTTGCCAAGCGGGGAAGGTCCGTTTTTTTGTCGATGGGGTGGAGCCTTTAAGCGTAATATTGGCTTTTCATCCCGAGTTTCAATTAAAAGCATCTTGGGGAATCAGTATCGATGAGAAACCTCATTGATTCTTTTGTCTTTTTGCGCGAACTGTGCCGTTCATTGGGGACGAAAAATAAATTCTACTATTGAGAATTGTTAAAAAATAAATTGTCGACACACTGTAAGATCCGATGATAACGGAAAGTTCACTTGGTAAAATCTTAAAATAAATTATTGTCGGCGGATTTGCAGGGGCTGGAATTATTAAAATAATAAGGTAGAATGAAGATAGAAAAGATATATAGGGATCGGCTGAATGGAAGATTGTGTTCTGCGTCGCGATTCGCAAAAACTGGCCGACAGACGGGACAAAAGTCTGCAACGCTTCTTTCGCGTGCTTTATGCCGCTGACTTTACGATAGTTTTTATCGCCTTTCACCGCTCCTCGTTGGAGATGACGACTGCGCACGTTGCATGAAACACGAAAGAGGGAACTTTTCTTTGCAAAAACGCGGGGGAGGATAAAAATGCCTGTTGATATGCAGCTTTTCAAGGATCTGATCCAGCGTTATGAGTGGCCGAAAGCGGTAGCGGTCACGGGCGCTCTGGGATCCGGGAAAACTGAATGGGTCCTCAATCTTGCTCTGGGCTTGAAGATGGTTGAGGAAAAAGTGACGATTGCCGACGCTGACATCATCAATCCATATTTCTGCATCCGACAGGTCGTCACTGCGCTGGAGAACAAGGGATTTACGGTTTTGACCGCACCGGGGCAGGCGAAATGGGCGGATATGCCGGTCGTCAGTGCGGAGGTTGACTGGGCTTTGTCGTCCCCCGGCAAGCTGATGCTCGACATCGGCGGGGATGCCGAGGGCGCGCTGGCGCTGAAGCAGTTTCAGAAGCGCATCATTCAGGCGGGGTATCTGCTTGTGCTTGTTGTGAACGCTTTTCGTCCTCAGACGTGCACCGTGGAGAAGATTGAGTTGATGTGCCGCCGCATGGAGGAAATCTGCGGACTGAAGGTCGGCGCCTTGATCAGCAATTCGCATTTGATGAACGAAACGACGGTGGAAACGGTAACGGAAGGATATCAGCTTGTTAAAAACGCCTCGCGGCACATGGGATTGCCTTTGCTCTATGCGGGAACGTCGCCGGAGCTCTACGACGACACTCTGAGAGCGTTGGCCGGAGAGAGTGTCCCCGTCTGGCCTGTCTCCAGATATATGCTTCTTCCTTGGGAACCCGGCGCGATCTGGGCGACCGGCATTCCTGCACGACATCATGCGGGCCGTATCTTTCGGGAAAAAGGACAATCTCCCTTCCAGAATTTAGGGAGAGGAATTCCGCCGGAAAATTTCTGACACCGAATTTCGATTAAAAGTCATCGTCGAAAATACCGCGTCTTCGCGCGCCCGTGCCGCAGGAAACATGCGCCGCGCGATTTTGCGCAGTTTTCGACGCGCTTCGACGCGAAGCGGGGTCTTAAGGGCGGCGCCATAAAAAGGCGAAAGACGCTCGCCTTTGTGACGAAAACTAAGTATGACACGGTTCGCGAACGATTTTTTCAGGGCAGCAATGATTTTAAAGGGGGTTGTATAAATGGCAAAGGGGAGAATTACGGTAGCAGAGGAGTACTGCAAGAGCTGCGGGCTGTGCGTTGACGCATGCCCGAAGAAAGTACTCCGCATCTCGGACCACCTGAACGTCAAGGGGTACCGTCCTGTGGAGCAGTACAAAGAAGGTTGCATCGGTTGCGCGTTGTGCGCTATGACATGTCCTGACGCGGTCATTGAAGTTTTCCGCGAGAACGCATAACTAAGGGGGTTTTATCATGGCGAAAGTTCTTATGAAGGGTGCCGAAGCCCTTGCACAGGCCGCAATCAGCGGGGGATGCCGGTACTTCTTTGGTTATCCGATTACGCCTCAGAACGAGGTCCCCGAATATATGGCGGCACACCTTCCCGAAGTGGGCGGCGTTTATGTTCAGGGAGAGAGCGAAGTCGCTTCGATTAACATGGTGCTTGGGGCGGCAGCCACGGGAGCGCAGATCATGACCTCGTCATCCAGTCCCGGGATTTCGCTGATGTCCGAGGGACTGAGCTACATTGCCGCAAACGAATATCCCTGCGTCATCATGAACGTGGTGCGCGGCGGTCCGGGGTTGGGCGGCATTCTGCCTTCGCAGTGCGACTACGATCAGGCTACCCGCGGCGGCGGCAACGGCGATTATCATCTGTTTGTGCTGGCGCCGAGCAACCTTCAAGAGGCAGTCGACCTAATCCAGCGTTCCTGGGATTATGCGTTCAAATATATGAATCCTGTCATGATCCTGGCGGACGGTTTCATGGGACAGATGATGGAACCGGTAGAGATCAAAGAACGCACCGCAGAACGCGGCGACTGGCAGAAATGGGCCGTCGGCTGTTTCAGAGAGCGCGGAAACAAGCGCACCTTGTTCCACAGCCTGTATCTCGCGGCGGGCCCTCTTGAAGAGCACAACAAAGATCTGCAAAAGAAATACGAGTTGATGAAGCAGGATGCGATGGCCGAGGATTACATGATCGAGGATGCCGAGGTGATCATCACTGCTTTCGGGACCACGGCACGCATCGCCAAAACGGCGATCATGCACCTCCGTGCCGAAGGCAAAAAAGTGGGGCTGATCCGTCCGATCACGGTCTATCCCTTCCCGGCGGATCACTTCAAAAATTTGCCGGCCACGGTGAGGCATATTCTCGATGTGGAAATGAACTGTGGACAGATGATTGATGACGTAAAACTTGCCACGGAATGCCGTTATCCGGTGACGTTTTACGGCCGGTGCGGCGGTTTCGCTCCTTCCGTTGAAGAAGTGGAAGACGCGTGCAGAAAGCTTTTTGCCTAGGGGGGAAACAGAATGTCTGAAGTCAAAGTCTACTCGAGACCTGAAACATGGATGAAAGGCGTTCACACTCACTATTGTCCCGGCTGCGGCCATGGCATCGCTCACCGCATGATCTGCGAAGCCATTGACGAGCTTGGCATCCAGGGCGATGCGATCAGCATGTCGCCCGTCGGCTGCGCCGCGATGATGTACGACTACATAAACATCGACTTCATCGAAGCGGCTCATGGCCGGGCGCCGGCGACGGCGACCGGCATCAAGCGGGTTCTGCCCGATAAGGTCGTTTTTACCTACCAGGGCGACGGAGACCTTGCCTCCATCGGTATGGCAGAAATCATCCACGCCGCCAATCGCGGCGAGAAGATCTGCGTCTTCTTTATCAACAACGCCATTTACGGTATGACGGGCGGCCAGATGGCTCCCACGACTTTGATCGGGCAGAAGGCCACCACGTGTCCCCAGGGGCGCGACGCCGAGCTGACCGGATATCCCATCCGCATGTGCGAATTGTTGACGTCTCTGGAGACGCCTGCGTATATCGAGCGGGTTTCTTTGGCGAAACCCTACATCGCCAAAGCCAAGAAAGCGATTAAAAAAGCCTTCCAGAACCAGATCGACAGGAAAGGCTTCAGCTTCGTGGAGATTCTCTCGACGTGTCCTACGAACTGGGGGCTTTCGCCTCTTGACGCCTTCGACTGGCAGATGAAGAACATGATCCCCTATTATCCCCTTGGCGTGTTCAAGGACTTTGAATAGGAGGAAGGAAAATGGCTGGATTTTACAAAGAATTGATCGCGGCCGGTTTTGGCGGGCAGGGAGTCATGATGCTGGGGCAGCTTGTCGCCTATGCCGGTATGGACGAGGGGCGCAACGTATCCTGGATCCCTTCCTACGGTCCCGAGATGCGCGGCGGCACCGCCAATTGCAGCACCGTTGTCAGCGAAGAGCCTGTGGGTTCGCCGATCATCAACAAGTGCGATGTCTGCGTGGTGTTCAATCAGCCGTCGCTGGCCAAATTCGAGAGCTCGCCCCGAGCGGGAGGCGTTCTGGTTTATAACAGCGATCTCGTGAAATACGAAAATCCGCGTCAGGATATCACGGTGATTCCCGTTCCCGCCGAGAAGCTCGCGGCCGAGTGCGGCAGCCCCAAGACGGCGAATATCGTCCTGCTGGGCGCGGCCGTCGCCGCCTCCGGGATCATCAGCCGCGAGTCTGCGAAACATGTCGTGGAAGAAAAGCTTGGCAAGAAAAAACCGCAGTTTCTGCCGATGAATCTCAAGGCTCTGCAGTGCGGTTTCGAGCAGGCGGACAAAGCCTGACAAGATGAGGTAGGTCATCGCAGCTCCATCTCGGAGTAAAAAAGCGCCTCCAGCCTGTAAAATTCGCTGGAGGCGCTTTTTTTGTCCATTGGCAGGAAACGATCCGAACGAAAGCCGGCGTCGCCCCAAGTCCAAAAAAACGTCTTGAAACGACGCGTTCAGATGAGGTATCATTTTATGGTCCTGCCGTTTTCTGCAACGTTGTGCGGGGCGCTGCGCTTCTGCGGGGGAAAGACTATGTGCGGCGGCGCCGAAAAAGGCCGCCCGGTTTCCTGCCGAAGACTGGCGTAAGGATAACGGAAAAGCACCGATCGAAATGAAAATTCCGGCGGAAGGTCATCGGATGAGTTGATCGTTCAGGAGAGCGTTGGATGACGATGAGAAAAATTCTACTGCTGCGCCACGGCCAGACTGACTGGAACGCGCAGATGCGCTTTCAGGGGCGCATGGACATTCCCTTGAATGAGCTGGGCATGCAACAGGCGGCAATGGCTGCGGAGCGGATCGCCGAATGGGCTCCCGAGGAAATTTATGTCAGCCCTTTAAAGAGAGCCGTGACGACGGCTGCGATTGCCGCAGGCTGTAGGCGGAGCGACCTTCATGTCATGGAGGATCTGCGCGAAATCGGCTTTGGCGATTGGGAAGGACAAAGCATCTCGTCGCTGCGAAAGAGCGGCGAAGATTATTCGCATTGGGCGGCGCATCCGTTCTCCGTGAAAATCCCGAATGCGGAATCGCCTGACGAGATCAGGAGCCGTGTCCGAAGAGTTCTTGCCGCCTTGCGGAAAGCGCGGGGACAGCGTATTTTGGTCGTTTCTCACGGCGGAACTTTGCGGGCTTTTTTGGCCGAAGCTTTGAACCTCTCGCTGGAAGCGGTCTGGAAAAACTTTCGTATGAATAATTGCGCTTTGACCGGACTTGAGGACACAGGGGAGAAATTTGTCCTCTGCTTTTACAATGACACGCTCCACAGCTCTGTTTCATCGCAAGGGATTTCGCGGAAATCGTTGCCGGTTCCGTTTTAATGTTTTTTCAATGAAAAGGCCTCCTTGGCGCCGAAAAGGGCCGTCTGCTCTTCTTAACTGAAACTGGCGTCAGCGAGCAAAAAGCCCCAAGAACTGGTAGAATAGATAAAAATCCAATTGTGGGAGGACGAAATGGCCGAAGCAAGTGAACTTCAATGGGAAAAAGAAAAAAAACTCTGGCTTGCGATGTCCTCCGGAGACGAGGAGGCGCGAGAGCAGCTCATCCTTGCCTATCGTCCGCTGGTTTATTGGGTCGCCAAAAAGTTCAGGGTCAACGGGCAGCGCTTTTCCGACCTCGTGCAGGAGGGGACCCTGGCGTTAATACGCGCCGTCGATAAATTCGATGTGAGCCTGGGGCACCGTTTTACCACTTATGCCTGTTACCGAATCAGAGGGCAGATGCTCAATTTTCTTCAGAGAGTGGAGGGCAAAGCCCCGATCCCCGTCGACGTGGAGTGCGAAGACGGCGATGAAACGGCGGAATTTCGGGAAGTCGAGGAGATCATCATGCTGCGGGAGGGCCTTCTTCAGCTTCCCGAACGCGAAGCGCACATTTTGCGCGAGCTGGTGGTCGAATGCAGAAACGCCCGCGAACTGGCGGAAGAAATGAGCCTTGACGTCAGCCACGTTTATCGTCTGAAGAAGAAGGCGCTGGCACAATTGAAAGAATGGTTTTCTCAGGAATATGCAACTTCCGGAACGGCAGCGGGGATAATAAGATAATTCCATTGTCTCACAAGGAGGAAAAATGCTCGATAAGCAATACAGCCGGGTGATTCGTTGGATCCGGCGCGCTCAGAGCATGAGCGCCGACGGAAATTTTTCCGATGCCATACTTGATGTTGAATGCGCTCGTGCTGAGCTTGATGACGCCCGGCAGGAGCTTTTGTTATGCCATCAGGGCGGAAATGCGCGCCGCTCCGTCCGTACCTCTGTGATGATTTTACCGGCGGCCCTCGCGGCCGTATTGTTCCTGGCAAGCCCTCTGCGCGTGTCCGAGTCCGAAACGCCGATTGTTTTGTCGCAAATGCAGAGGGCGGAGGCGAGCGGCCGGCGGGGAGATTTTTCAGCGCCGCAGTTGATGAGAACGGAGACGGACCGTTATAATGAGTGGCCGACGTCAGAGGGAAAAAGGACTGCGGAGCCCATGCGAAGCAGCGCGCCGCCGGCGCAAACCGGCAACTCTCTCCAAGCCGCGGGGAACAGGTCGCTGACAGACACCGGGATGTCCGGCGCCGAAGCGAGGACGGCTGCCCGTCCCCGGCCGGCCGCGTCAAAGCTTTCCGACGCCGATATGTACCGTCTTGTGGAGGTTGGCCGGAAAGCGCTGTATAAAAGCAATAACTCAGTTGTGCTCGAGTTCCATTAATTTGAGGGTCATGGAGGGAATACAGTTGGTTCGTTCTTTGAAAAAATTATTCGCAATGTGCTTCGTTTTGCTCGCCGTCGGCAGCGCCGCTTGTGCCCAAACGGTTTCTGCCCTGAGGGTCGAAGGAAACAACGAAGTTGTCGCTTCTCATATCTTGCGGGCGGTGAAGACCAAGGTCGGCGATGAGCTGAATCAGCAACAGGTCATGGACGATATCCAGGCGATTTACGACCAGGGCTTTTTCTCCTATGTCGACGCGAAAGTCGCCGCGGACGCGAACGGGGAGCTTGTTCTCACCTTTGTAGTCACCGAGAACCCGACCATCAAAGAGATTCGTTTCCGAGGCAACACGATCTACAAAGAAGACAAATTGAAGAAAATGCTCTTCACGCAGCCCGGCATGATCTTCAACCGCGTTTTTTTCAGGAACGACATCCAGCGCCTCAGAGAACGCTTTCAGGCCGACGGCTACGTCATGACCCGCGTGCAGGACGTGCAAGTGGAAGACGGCGTGGTCACCGTGCTGATCGTCGAGCCGCGCATCAACGACATCGTCATCCAGGGCAACCGGCGCACCAAAACCTACGTCATCCGCCGCAATATCCCCTTGAAAAACGGGGATCTCTTCAACTCGACGCTCCTGCGCCATTCCATCACGAAGCTGCGCAACCTCGGCTTCTTCGAGGATGTCAACGTCGGTTTTGAACCGGTCGAAGACAGCGACAACGTCGACGTGATTGTCACCGTCAAGGAGAAGCGAAGCGCCAGCTTGATCTTCTCGGTCAGCTACGGGTCGAGCAGCGGACTGGGCGGCGGCGCTTCCTACCGCGAAAGCAATCTCGGCGGCCGGGCCAGGATTTTCGAAATCGGCTTCGATCAGGGCGACTACAAGAATTACTGGCTGTCGCTGTCCGATCCTTACATGGACAAGAAGACGTTTTCTTGGAAGATCGGCGCCTACAAGCGCGAAGACGACGATCTGACCTATCGTTACAACGACGGAAAAGGCGACCGAAGAAATGTTTTTGAATACGAGGAGGATCGTACCGGCATGTACGCCGGTTTCGGACGCAAGTTCGGCGGTAGCGAGATGTTCAGCTGGTATCTGACCGCTGACTGGCACAAGAGCAAGGTTATTAAGGGCAAAGAATTTTATCCTGGTCATCCCAAATATTCGTTCGACGCGATTGTTGACAAGGATTCTTTGAACAGCAAGGTCTTTTCAACGACACTTGAACTGACTCGCAACAACGTCGACAAATATCTGAGTTACCCCAAGGGCGACCGCGAGACGATCGGCGTCGAACACGCCTGGGAAGCTCTCGGCGGCGAATGGGATTACACCAAGTACTGGGCCGAAGCCGTCGCCTACGTGCCTATCAAGGGGTTGGAGGACTACATCGACCTCGGACAGACCGAGGACCGGCCGATCATCCTCGCCCTGCGCGTGCGCGCCGGTTTCTCCGACGGAGCCATCCCGCTTTCCGAGCGCTACTCGCTGGGCGGCGCCAACAGCCTGCGCGGTTATGAAAGCGGCGACTTCAAGGGACACGAGATGTTCCTTGGCAACGTCGAGCTGCGCATCCCCATCGACGAGAACTTCTCGATCGTCGCCTTCTACGACATCGGAAACGCGTGGGATAAGACTCGGGGGGCCGGTTTCAGCTTTGACAATCTGGAAGATGCTCCCGGCGTCGGCGTCAGAGTGAAGACGCCGCTCGGCAATATCCGCGTCGACGTGGCCAAAGGAGATGAGACGCAGTTCCATTTCGGCTTCGGCGAGATGTTCTAAGACGTGATCCCGGCATAACATGAAAATGAGCTGCTGCGGAGGGAGGCCGAAAGGAATGTTCCGGAGGAGACACGTTCCCGCGATCGTTTCCGAATGTTTGCGATGCGTTCTTCTGGCAGCGGCTCTTTTTCTCGGCGTTATCCCTGCAAAAGGTTGGGCGATGCCCGCGCTTCCGTTGCGTTGCAATGCTCCGGCTTGGCTCAAAAATTCGATCCAGGGAAGCATGAGCGCCGTCTGGCGCGAACTGCAAGGCAGCCGGCTCTCGCGTCAGGCGGCGGTGGAGGCGTTGGCCCTCGTGGGGAGCCGCCTCTTTCCGGGTTTTAAGGTTTCGCTTGTCAATCAGAAGTTCGTCTCGATGGAGCCGCCGCGCAGATGGAACTGGCGCCTTTCCCTGCAAATGTCGGAAGGGAGCGCCCGTCTGCCGGAGCCCTGTTCCGCCTGGATGAAGAACGATATCGAGCGCGCCGTGCCTCCGCTTCGGGAAATCGTGGAGAACGTGCCGCCGGAGGCCCTGCGCTGGAGCGCGGAGAGCTTTCAGAGCCAGATCGATAAAATCATCGACGAATATATTCCGGGATGGCGCTGCTCGGTGCGCGTTCACGCCGAGGATCTGGAGGCGCTGCTCGATCTGAAGCTTTACCTTCGGCCGCCCTTGTTGCTCGCCTTTTCTCCGGAGACGCTGTCGGCTTCGCTTCCGCAGTTGCTGACGGACCGGATGAGCGACAAGACGCTCGAGTATCTTTCGCCGCTGACGGGGCTGCCGCTCAGCTGGATCAGTTTCCACCTCGCGGAGATGGAGCGGTGGCTCGGGGAGAAACAGCTGCAGAACAAATGGCTGAGAATGCTGCGGGCTTCGTCGGTGAACGACATTGCCGTCAAACCCATCACGAAAGTGACGACTCACATCGAAAGCACGACCTATTCGTTTCGCGGCTGGTTTTCCGTGCATGCCGGAGGTCCCGCGAGGCTGGAAGCCGGGCTTCATTTGGGCAGATATTTCCCGTTGGGCCCGAAAATTCCGGCGGAAGCTTACGCCGAGATCGTCATGGGACTCGAACACTGGCATGTCGACGGCAGAGCGGGGCTGCGTTTCTCGCCGTGGGAATTCATGTGGCTGGGGCTGGAAGGCAGTACGGAAGATTCGTCTCCGCTCTGGTATCGCGTGTGGCTCGGGCGGAACCGCCCTGGCCTTTACGGCTGGCTGAGATACAGCGACGATGACGATTTGGAAGCGGCCATCGGTTACCGTCTGAATCGTTATGTCGCGTTCGAACTGTATTACGATAACCGGCAGGACGATCGCATCAGCCTTCGCGCGTTCAGCAACCTTTGAGGGATAATTTAAGGAGAGAGCTGCCATGGGAAATTCGTACACTCTGCGCGAGTTGTCCGAGCGGATTGGCGCAGCTGTTTGCGGAAATGGAGAACGGATCGTCGCGGGCCTTTCCGAATTGAACGACTGCGCTTTTGAGCGTTTGAGCTTTATCGAATCCGCGAAGCTGGCTTCCGCTTTGCCGGAAAACATCGCCGTCGTCGCGGATGAAAAGAATTTTCCCGACGGGCGCGACGGCTTGAAAGTAAAATCGTTCCGCGCGGCAATGGCGGCGCTTCTGGCGATCTTCGAGCCCCGCTATGCGCTGCCTGTCGGGATCTCCCGCGGCGCGTTCGTCGATCCGGAAGCGGTCGTAGCGCCATCTGCGTACATTGGACCGAACTGTACGGTCTGCGCCGGCGCACGTATCGGCGCCGGCGTCAGGCTGATTGCCAACGTATACGTCGGGCCGGACGCGGAAGTCGGCGACGACAGCGTGCTTGAGCCGATGGCCGTTCTCCAGCGCCGCACGAAAGTCGGCGCGAGGTGCCTTATCCATAGCTGTGCGGTTTTGGGGACAGACGGCTTCGGCATTATCCCCGGCGGCCCTGACGGCGAGAACGTAAAAGTTCCGCAGATCGGCCGGGTCGTCGTCGGCGACGACGTGGAGATCGGCGCCGGAACCTGCATCGATCGGGCGACGATCGCCGACACCGTTGTGCAGCGCGGCACGAAAATGGACAATCAAGTCCAGATCGGCCATAACTGCCGTGTCGGGAAAAACTGCATCATCGCCAGCCAGTCGGGCGTCGCCGGCAGCACGACCATCGAGGACGGCGTTATCATGGGCGCGCGCAGCGGTTTGAACGGCCATATAAAAGTCGCCCGCGGCACCCAGATCGCCGGAATGGGGATCGTCATGAAGAATACCAAGCCGGGGCAAATCCTCTCGGGACATCCTGCCACCGACCACATGGAAGATTTCCGTTTCAAGGCCTCGCTGCGCCGCGTTCCCGATATGATGAAGCGTTTGAAGAAATTGGAAGAGGTTCTCGCTCATGAGTCGATACACGCTGAAAAGGGAAATTAGTTTTCGGGGCGTCGGGCTCCACTCGGGCACGCCCGTTTCCATGAGGCTGTTGCCGGCCGGCAGCGGCGAAGGGTATGTGTTTCTTTTCGGCGGCAAGCGTTTCCCGATCCAGGCCGCGAAACATTCCGGCGACGGGCGCGGAACCATTCTCGCCTTTGATTCCAACCGCGTGATGACGGTAGAGCATGTGCTCGGCGCGCTGCGCGGTCTTGGCGTTGACGACGTTATCCTTTGTCCCGAAGGAATCGAGACGCCGTTGCTCGATGGCAGCGCCGCTCCTTTCTGCGAGGAGATCCTGAAGGCGGGGCTTGAAGAGCTTCCCGGAGAGCCGTCGTACCTGCGCGTCTCCTCGCCGGTGTACGTGACTTCCGAGGATGAGAAAAAAATATGCGCCGTCCTGCCGTCCGACCGGCTGAGCTTCACCTATGTGATCGAATACGGCGACAACGCTATCGGCACTCAGGCCGCGACCGTCGTGCCGACAAAGGACAACTTTGTTGCCGAGCTCGGACAGTGCCGAACGTTTTGTCTGTACGAAGAAGTGGCGCACATGCGTTCTCTGGGGTTGGGGCTGGGCGGAACGGTGGAGACGGCGTTGATCGTGGACGGGCAAAAAATTTTGACGCCCGGCGGTTTGAGACGGCCGGACGAGTTCGTCAGGCATAAAATCCTGGATATGATGGGCGATCTGACGCTTATCGGCCGGCCGGTTGTCGGCCATTTTATCGGGATACGGGCGGGGCATGCCATGCATCAGAAACTGATTGACCGTATCGCGCGCGAGTGGGGCTCGGCTTGAAAATCCGGATCATCAAGTTTTGCCTGTTCACGGCGACGCGTCGGGGAACCATATGCGCAGCATGGTACAGGTGAGTGACTGTAAGGAGATGGCGTTATGTTGGATATTAGAGAAATCATGTCGTGTGTGCCTCATCGGTACCCTTTTCTTCTCGTCGATCGCATTCAGGAGCTTGTGCCCGGAAAGAGCGTCGTGGCCATTAAAAATGTCACGATCAACGAACCGTTTTTTCAGGGGCATTTTCCCGGCGAGCCGGTGATGCCCGGCGTTCTGATCCTTGAAGCGATGGCCCAGGCCGGGGCCATGATGGTGCTGAATATTCCCGAACTGCGCGGCACGATCGCTTTTCTGACCACGGTCAACAGAGCGAAGTTCCGGCGTCCGGTCGTGCCGGGAGATCAGCTTGTGATCTATACCGAGATGGGACGTATCTTCGGCAAAATGGGCAAGGTCAAAGCCCACGCGGAAGTTGAGGGAAAAACGGTCGCCGAAGCCGAATTGGGTTTTATGCTGACCAAAAAACCTGAAGGGGAAAAATAAAATGGGGATTCAAATACATCCGACTGCGATTGTCTCGCCTCACGCCGAACTGGCCGACGGCGTCGTGATTGGCCCCTTTTCCATTGTGGACGAGAATGTGACTGTGGGGCGCAATACGGTTCTGCGGCCGTTTGTCCACCTCTGCCCTTACACTCGAATCGGCGAGGACGCGGTGATCTTCGAGGACGCCGTGATCGGCCCCGAACCGCAGGACCATGCCTTCAAGGGTGAAACCAGCTGGGTCTTTGTGGGCAACCGGTCGGTCATCAGGGAAAACGTGACGATCCATCGCGCTTCCGGCGAGGGGAACGTGACCTCGGTCGGCGATGACTGCCTGATCATGGAGGGCGTACATTTAGGGCACAACGTGCAGATTTCCGATTCCGTGACGATTTCGAGCAAATCCGGGCTCGCCGGCTATGTGAAAATCGGGCGGGGAACGGTGATCGGCGGCATGTCCGGCTTCCATCAATTCGTTCGTGTGGGCTCGTTCTGCATGATCGGCGGCGCCTCGCGCGTGGCGCAGGACGTGGCGCCGTTCCTGCTGGTCAACGGGGCGGAAGCGTGCCGCGTGTACAGCCTGAACGTTATCGGCTTGCGTCGCAATAACTTCTCGTCCGAGCGCCGTCTTGAAATAAAACGTGCCTACAGAAAAATTTACCATTCGGGGTTGCCCATGCGCGAAGCTCTTGCCGAACTCGAAAAGCAGGACGCAAAATCCGCCGATATAGAAGAAATCATCCGTTTCTTCAAGGAAGGCGACAAGAAAAGAGGCTTCTGCCCCTGGCCTGCAAGCAGCGCAGGCAAATCCGAGGACTGATGTTCCGTCTTCTGGCCATGGACGTCGACGGAACGTTGACGGACGGCAGCGTTTTCATCGACGCGACGGGGAACGAGTTCAAGCGCTTCGACATTCAGGATGGAATGGGCATCGCGCTGTTTCGCAAAGCGGGCGGCAAAGTGGCCTGGATCAGCGGACGTTTTTCCGCCGTGACGGAGCTGAGGGCTCGGGAACTGCACGTCGATTTTCTGGCCAACGGCGTCGCAGAAAAGCTGCCCGTTTTAGAAAGAATCGCCGCCGAGGCGGGGATAAGCGCCGCAGAAGTCATTTTCGTCGGAGACGATGTCAACGACCGCGAATGCATGCGCTGGGCGGGGCTGGGAGTCGCCGTGGCGAACGCCGTCCCCGAAGTGAAAGCGTCCGCCTCGTATGTGACGCAGCGCAGCGGCGGCAGCGGCGCCATCCGCGAGGTTGCCGATATGGTTCTTGCGGCACAAGCGAAGGAGGTCTAGTTTATGAAACCTTTTCGCACGTTGGATCGCTTTATTATGAGAGAGTTGATGGGGCCATTTCTCTTCGGAGTGATGGCCTTTACGTTGATTATGGTCGCCGGCGGGTTATTGTTCAAGCTGGCCGACCTCATCATCGAACAAGGCGTTTCTCTGGGCGTCGCCGGCCGTCTTTTTATCTACGAGCTTCCTTCCGTCGTCGTTCTGACGCTGCCGATGTCCTGTCTTTTGGCTTCGCTTCTGGGCTTCAGCAAAATGTCCGCCAACAGCGAAATCGTCGCCTTGAAAGCGGCCGGAATTTCGTTTTCGCGCATCGGCCGTCCCGTTCTGGTCGCGGCGCTCGGCGTCACGATGCTCTCTCTTGCCTTGAACGAGACGGTCGTGCCGCTTGGCAAGATCGCCGCGCAGAACGTGATGCGCTACGAGGTCGCTCGCGAAAAGCCCGCGCTTCTGAAGGAGCAGGTGTTTTTGCGGAGCAGCGATCCTTCGTCCGAGGGGCTGAGAAGAATTGTTTACATCAACAAACTCTATGCCCGTTCGGGAACGATGGACGACGTGGTCGTTCAGGAGTTCAAGGGCGCCGATCTGGTTCGGCTGACGACGGCCCGGAAGGGCACGTGGGTCGACGGCGTCTGGTATCTTGACGATGGCGACGTGTTCGAAGTGAAAGGCAGGGACACCGTTGAGCTGACGCTGCATTTCAAGCGCCAGGCGCTTCCGATCCGTCTGACGCCCCAGCAGATCTCCCGCTCCACCGCCAAACCCGACGACATGAGCTGTCTGGAACTGATCAAATATATCGAAATCCTCAGAGCCCAAGGAAAGAGTCTGGAGCCGTTGTGGGTCGCGTTTCATTTGCGTCTGGCCGTGCCCTGGGCATGCGTGATCCTGGCGCTTATCGGCGCGGCGCTCGGCGTGCGGCCGATGCGAAAGGGCGGCGCCAGCGTCGGCTTCGGACAAAGCATTTTGATCGTCTTCGTCTATTATGTCGTCATGTCGATGGGGCGTTCTTTGGGGCAGGCGGGACACATCCCGCCGGTCCTCGGGGCCTGGCTGCCCAATATCCTGTTTTTTGCCGGAGCGCTTCTTCTCGCCCGGAGGGCTGACCGATGAACGCCGGACATCTGGCTCTCGTCGCCGGAGAAGGCGCGTTGCCCCTCGAGATCCTGAAGGCGATGATCAAAAAAAAGGCGCCGCCGCCGAAAGTGTATCTGCTGGCGGAGAACGACGCCCCCTATCTGGAAGAAGGCATCGCCGTGCAGAAAATCGCCAATCCCATGGCGATCGCGATGATCCTCGCAAAGATGCGCCTGATGGGAATCCGTCGTTTGATGATGGCCGGCGGCGTGCCCAAGAAGAACATTTACTCCGCGGAAAAGCTCGACCGAGGCGCCAAGTCCATCCTTTCTTCCGTACAGGACCGCAACGATCACAGCTTGCTGGCCGGGATCGTGAAGTATATCGAAAAATTCGGAATCCAGGTCATGAGCTACGAGGAAGTCATTCCGGAGCTCTTGGCGCCCGAGGGGCATATCGCCGGTCCCGTCCCCGACGCGGAGCAGCTGCAGGACTGCGAGTATGGGCTGAGCATCCTGCGGGTTCTGCTGCCGCTTTCATTCGGACAGTCCGTTGTCGTTTCGAATCGCGCCGTCGTCGCCGTAGAAGCGATGGAAGGCACGGATGAGGCCGTCCGGCGCGCGGCGTCGTTAAGCGCTCATGGGATTCTGCTGAAAGGGATGCGCGCAGATCAGGACCGCCGCTATGATTTGCCGGTCGTCGGCGTGCAGACGCTGCGAAACATGGCCGATTCCGGTCTGACGGGGCTTTTTATCGAAGCGGGCAGCGTGCTGCTGTTGGAAAAGGACGCTTTCCTGCAAGAGGCGGAGCGTTTGGAAATCAGCGTGACGGGAGTTGCCACATGTCGATTTTTATAAGCACCGGAGAGCTTTCCGGCGATATCTATGCGGCCAAATTGAGCGCGGCGCTCCACAAAATTCTTCCCCACGAACAGCTGTGGGGAATGGGCGGCGCTCTTGCAGAAGGGATCTGCAAGGAATGGGACAACGCGCTCCTGCACATCATCGGCCTGGGGCGGATCATCAAATCGCTGCCGTCGTTGTTTCAGTTGAGGAAAGAGCTGGCGGAGGCCGTCGTAAAACGGGCGCCGCGCGCGGTTATCGTCGTCGACAGCCCGGATTTCCATATTCCGCTGCTGAGCAAAATCCGCGCCCTCGGCTATAAAGGCCCCGTCGTCTATGTGTGCCCGCCGACGATCTGGGCCTGGCGCAGCGGCCGGGCGAAATATCTGAAACGTTACTGCGATCTCTGTCTGCCGCTGTTTCATTTTGAAGAAAAAGCCCTGCAAGCATGGAACGTGCGGAGCTATTGGTGCGGAAATCCGTTGATCGACGATCTCGACAAATTCATCCCGGTCGGCGCTTCTTTGCCGGACGATGCGATGCGCGTCGCCCTGCTGCCGGGAAGCCGCCGTTCCGAAATAAAAACGCTGCTTCCCGTCCTTCAGGAGACGGCGCTGAAATTGAAAGAAACGGGGCTTCATCCCGTGTTCTCCATCGCCCCGGGGCTCGACGAGGCCAGCAAGACGATGGTCAGGAACAACAAGGCCGGAATCGAAGCGACGGAGATCAGCGGACGCAATTTGATGCACGCCTCGAAATTCGTCATCGGCGCCAGCGGCACGACGGCCGTCGAAGCGATGTTGCTGAATCGCTACATGATCGTGCTTTACAAGGGAACCGCGTTGGAATGGCGGATCTATAAAATGCTGACGCATACGCCCTTCGTTTCCATCCCCAACGTGCTGGCGGAGAAAATGATGTTTCCCGAGCTTCTGCAGGACGACTCGCGCGCCGATAGGATTCTGCATTATGTCGATTTATACCTTCACGACAAGAATTACTGTGACGACATTCATAAACAGATTGTGTCGAACAGGCGACTGATGGGGGAGCCGGGGGCAATCCAACGCTGGGCAGAAGCCATTTCCGAGCTGGTGAATTCATGAGAGTCGCTTTTTTGGCCAACGGGCCGGGAGAGGTCTGGGGCTGGTGCCGGCCGCTCATCAAAGAAGCCTCCGGCAGAAATTGGACGGTGGACGTGCATCTCCTGCCCTGTCCTTTCGCTTCAGGCCGGGAGATCAACGCGCTTTCGCGGCTTCCCGCGACGATATTGAGGCACCGGACGACCGCCGGCGCCCTGCGATGTTTTTTTTCGGCGGAAAAGTACGACGCCGTTCTGCAACTGGGGGGCGACTTGTTTTTCGGGCGCCTTCTGGCGTGGAGACAGCGTATCCCGCTGGCCTGCTATTCTTACGGGCGCAAAAAAGGCATGAAACGCTGTGAAAAGGTGCTGACGTCCCGCCCGGGGCTATTCAGTTCCGAGAGATTGGAAATTGTCGGGGATCTGGTGCTGGACAGTCTCGATCCGGGAACTCCCGAGAGCTGGCGCGCGCCTCAGGGCAAGCGGCTGGCGATTTTTCCCGGCAGCCGGCCGAACATCCGTCGCAAAGCCTTTTTTTTTCTGAAAGATTTCCGTTCGCATTTGCTGAAAATCGATCCCGAGATCGAATTGAGGGTTCTCCTGTCGCCATTTTCGGAGGAGAGCGAGTCTCGACTCTGGAGCGAAAGCGGTTTTTCAGTCTGGACGGGAACGACCCCCGCGGGGATTCGAGATGCCGATCTTGCTCTGACGCAGCCCGGGACGAATACCTTGGAGCTGATGTACTGCAAGCAGCCATTTGTGGTGGCAGTCCCCTTTTCTTTTCTGCGGCAAATGCCCATCGCCGGGCTGGTCGGCATGCTCGACCGCATCCCCTGGTTCGGCGGCGCGCTGAGGGAACAGATCATTCGAAAAGCGATTCCCAGGCATATCGGGAAGATGTCGTGGCCCAACAGGCTCGTGAACGAGAGTTTTGTTCCCGAATTCATCGGCGAATACAGCGCTTCGCGGCTTGCCGATGAGATTGCCGAGGTTTTGCGGGCTCCGGAAGCGCTCAAGACGCAGAGGGAACGTCTGCACGAGCTTGCCGCCGCGGTCGTTCCCGGCGCTCCGGCGAAGATTTGCAACATTCTCGAAAGGATGGCAGCCGATCATGAAAGAGAAAGGAAGTAAGCCTCTCTATCGTCGACTGTTGGCACTCCTTTTGCCTTACAGGGCAAAATTGGGATGTGCTTTTGTCTGTATGGTCGGCGCCGGGCTCTGCGCGGCGATCCCCGCCTGGCTGATGAAGAACGTCGTCGACGGCGTGCTGATCCGCAAGGATTACGCGATGCTGAACGTGCTGGTCGTCTCGCTCGTCATACTCTTTGTTTTCAAGGCGGCGTTTACTTACGGCCAAAAGTATTTGATGGGCTGGGTCGGGCAAAAGGTCGTCATGGATATGCGGGTCGCCGCTTACGCTCATCTGCAGACTTTGTCGCTGAAGTTCATCAACGACAAGCGCGTGGGCGAGCTTTTGTCGCGAGTCACCAACGACGCCAACATGCTGCAGATGACCGTCACGAACGTGGCTGTGGATCTTGTCGTTCAAGGCGTCTCGTGCGCGGCGATGCTTTCCTATTGCCTCTATCTGAACTGGAAGCTGATGCTCTATACGCTTTTGATCCTGCCGGTCGTCGTTCTCGTGCTGAAGAGCGCTTCGGAAATCCTCCGCAGGGTTGGGCGCCATATGCAGCAGTGTGTCGCCGAACTTTCTGCGGTAGCCGAGGAAGCGCTTTCGGCGATTCGCATCGTGCGGGCTTTTGCGACGGAGGAGCTGGAACTTTCCCGTTTCGAAGAAAGCAACCGGCAGAATTTTGACGTCATCATTCAGGGCGTCAAGGTCAACGCGGCTCTGAACGGCGCCGTCGAGGTCCTCCTCATTGTGGCGCTCGCTCTGATCCTCTGGCTGGGAGGCCGCCAGGTGCTGGGCGACGTCATGTCGCCCGGCGAACTGATCGCCTTTCTCGGGTCGCTGGGATTTTTGGCCTCGCCGATCAACAATTTCACGCGCGCCGTCAGCCAGCTCCAATTCGGTTTCGCGGCGGCGGAACGGATCTTCAGCCTTCTCGACAACGACGACCGGGTCGTGACGCCGCCCGGCGCGGTCGTTTTGAAGCGCCTGCGAGGCGAAGTGCGTTTTGAAAGCGTATGGTTCAGCTACGAGCCGGAACAGTGGATCTTGAAAGATCTGAATCTGACGGTTCGCCCCGGCGAGAAAATCGCCGTCGTCGGAGCGACGGGCGCCGGCAAGTCGACGCTCGTCGATCTGGTGCAGCGCTTTTACGATCCGCAGAGGGGAACGGTTTTCATCGACGGATACGACGTCAGGACCGTCGATCTCAAAAGCCTTCGCACTCAGATCGGCGTGGTGCCGCAGGATCCGGTTCTGATGAAAGGCTCCATCGCCTTCAACATCGCCTATGGATACGCGGCGAAAAAAGGCGAGATCGAAGAAGCGGCCGCTATCGCCGGCATCTCCGAATTTATCGATTCTCTCCCCGAGAAATACGAGACGGAAGTGGGGATCCGCGGCGTCACCGTCAGCGGCGGCCAGCGCCAGAGGATCGCCATCGCGCGGGCGATCGTCCGCAATCCCCGCATCATCATCCTCGACGAGGCCACTTCGTCGCTCGACGCCGCCGTGGAACGGCAGATCCAGGAAGCGATGGACCGCGCCATGGAGGGGCGCACGTCGTTTGTCATCGCTCACCGTCTTTCGACGATCATCAACGCAGATCGCATCCTTTACCTCGAGAACGGGCATATCGTCGAAGAGGGGACTCACGAAGAGCTCCTTAGGAAAAACGGGGCCTATCAAAAACTCTTTTCGCTTCAATACGGAGCCGGCCGTCCATGAACTTTCTCACGAAGTCCTATCTTGCCTATTCCCACGGAGAAAAAAACGTATCGCCGTGGGTGATTTTGAAACCGCTGGGATGGCTGGGCTCCGTCATCGTCAGAACACGGCGGGCGTTTTACGATCATGGCATCTACGCTTCGGAAGAACCGCCGCTGCCTGTCATCAGCGTCGGGAATCTCACGACCGGCGGGACCAACAAAACGCCTTTCGTCGAATTCATCGCCGAGCAGCTGTCCCGCTGGGGCCTGAAGCCGGGGATCGTCAGCCGAGGCTACGGCGGCACAACGTCCACGCCGGTCGTCGTTTTGAACGGCCACGGCGACAGAAGCGTCGTCGGAGACGAACCGCTTCTGCTCTCGTCGCGGCTGACGGACATACCGGTGGCGGTTTCGAGCGACCGCATGGCGGACGTGGCGGCGCTTTTGAATCACAACATCGATATCGTCGTCGCCGACGACGCGTTTCAGCATCGCAGGATGGTCCGTGACGTCGATATCGTTCTTGTCGACGCCACCTGTCCGTTCGGCAATGGAACGTCCCTGCCTAACGGCATTTTGCGCGAACTCCCCAGTTCTTTGTCGCGGGCCCACGCCGTCGTCATTTCCAAATCGGATCAGACGTCGCCGGAGGCTTTGCGGCGTCTGAAAGAGAGGATCTCCCACTGGGTTCCGGAAGAGCGCATATTTTATTCGCGACTGGCTGATCCCGCCTGGGAGCGATGGGATGGAAGGCGGTTCATTCCCGTCGGGGAAAACATGGCGGCCTTCTCTCTGGTAGTTTTTTCCGCGATCGGCAATCCGCACAGCTTTCGAAATACGATCGTCACAAGCGGCGCGACCATACTCCGCGAATTCGAATTTAAGGATCATCATCACTACGATGCGAACGATTTGCAGAAGATTGAAGATACGGCTCAAAAATCCGGCGGCAAAGCCATATGCTGCACGGAAAAAGACATATTCAATCTGCCGCAGGGATACGTTCCCCGCGTCCCGCTTTACGTGCCGAGAATAAGCGCGGTTGTCGAAGAGTCCTCCAGATTCTGGGACGTCGTCGTTCAGGCGCTCCGTCCCCGGATTGTCGTCGCGTCGAACGGGTACGGCGAAGACGCCATCGGGGCCAAGCTCGCGCGCAAAGCGGCGCGGAAATTTCCGCAGGCGGAGGTCTGCGCTTTTCCGCTTGTGGGATCGGGGATTCCTTACAAGAAGATCGGCGTCAGGATCCTGCCGCCTCTTTCGGAATCGCCGACCGGCGGAATTATAAAATATCACCTGCATGACCTTTATCAAGAGATCAAGGCCGGGCTTTTTCGGCAAATTTCCCGTCAGCTGTCTGCGTGGGATCAGTTGCGCAGCAGCTGTCGCACGGTTCTTTGCGTCGGCGATGCGTACCTCCTCTGCCATACTTTATGGGGGCAGGGGAAAAAGGCCCTCATGGTGGCAACGGCGAAAACGAAATTTATCAGCGGCCATTGGAAGCTGGAAAGTTTTTTGTACCGAAAAGGCTGCAAGAAGGTCTGGCCCCGCGACGAAGAAACGGCGGTCGAATTACGTCAAAGCGGCGTTGCCGCCGTCTTCGAAGGAAATCCAATCATGGACCTTTCTTGTGATAATACTAAAGGGACCGTCCCGTGGGGCGAAGGGCGCCGGCTTCTCGTGCTGCCCGGCAGCCGGGAACGGGCATACAAAGATCTGAGCCTGTTGCTGCGCGCCCTCAGCAAAATTTCCGAACGCTGCTCGATCGCGGCCGTGATGGTCCCCGCGCCCAGCATTGATATCGATACGCTGGCGAAAACGGCGGTCGGCTGGGAGTTCGACGGCCTCCATCTTCGCCGCGGCCGGCTGGATATTGTTATTTACCGCGGCGAGGTCGCGGACGCGGCGCAAGGAGCCGAACTTCTGCTGGGGCTGGCCGGAACGGCCAATCAGGTCTGCGCCGGTTTGGGCGTTCCCGTTCTGTCGGTCATTGAAAAAGGGAAGTTGGTGCAGAAAAAACTCCTCGGGAACTCCGAACTTTTGGTGGAACCCGATGCGGATGCCCTCGCGGAAGCGGCGGTCGATCTCTTGGCCGACGCCGAGCGACTGGCTTATATGAGTTCGGAAGGGCGCCGGCGCTTAGGCCAATCGGGAGCGCTCGACGCCGTTTTGAATTATGCCGCGGAGCAATTGGGCTGGAAGAAAAGGGCTTTTGTTTACGATGAATTGAGCAAGCGAGTGAAATTCGATCGATGACAGCGTTTTGCGCCAAGGGAGGGAAGGGCGATGAAGAAGATAGAAATTGGAGATTTTGTGGTCGGGGGCGACCGGCTCACCTTGATTGCAGGCCCCTGCGCCCTGGAAAGTCTGGAGCTCGGGCTGGAAGTCGGCAGGAAAACTCAGGTCCTGTGCGAAAAGCTGGGGCTCAATTACATTTTCAAGGCCTCGTACGACAAGGCGAACCGCACTTCGATCTCCAGCCCCCGCGGTCCCGGCATCGAGAAGGGGCTGCAATGGCTGGCGCAGATAAAAGCCGAACTGGGCGCGCCCATCCTGACGGACATTCACGAGCCGTGGCAAGCCGCTCCCGTCGCGGAAGTCGCCGACGTGCTGCAGATCCCCGCGTTCTTGTGCCGCCAGACCGATCTTTTGGTGGCCGCCGCCAAAACCGGACGGGCGGTCAACGTCAAAAAGGCGCAGTTCCTTTCCGCTTGGGACATGAAGTCCGTGCTGGGCAAGCTGACGGAAGCCGGCAACGATCGCGTGATGCTGTGCGAGCGGGGCACGATGATGGGCTACAACCAGCTGGTCGTCGACATGCGCTCCCTTGTGATCATGCGTTCTCTGGGCGCGCCGGTCGTTTTCGACGCCACTCACAGCGTGCAGATGCCCGGCGGCATGGGCGGCAGTTCCGGAGGCGACCGGCGCTTTGCTTTGCCTCTGGCCCGCGCGGCCGTCGGCATCGGCGTGGACGCGCTGTTCCTTGAAGTCCACCCGCAGCCGGAAAAAGCGATGAGCGACGGGCCGAACATGGTGCCGCTGGATCTTCTGGAAGGTTTTCTCGAACAGGTCCGCGCCATCGACCGCCTTGTCAGAAACGGCATCGGCCCTGTGTCCTTGGACTGGTGCGAACGATGAACGACGTTTCGATGACGCTGCCGTCGGACCGGCAGCCGGAAAAACTTTCGGACGAAAAACTCCTCGAAGCGGGCTGTCAGGTGCTGCGGCACGAGGCGGAAGAACTTGTCCGCGCGGCCGATCGCTTCGGCTTGGAACTCGTACGGGCCGCCCGTCTGCTGGAAGCCTGCAAGGGGAGGATCGTCGTCTCCGGCATCGGCAAGGCGGGCCATATCGGCCGCAAGATCGCGGCGACGCTCTCGTCGCTGGGAACTCCTTCTTTCTTCCTTCAGGCCAGCGAGGCGGCGCACGGCGATCTCGGCATGGTCCGACACGAAGACGTGGCGCTGCTGATCAGCAACAGCGGCAAGACGGCGGAAGTCGTCGCCCTGCTGCCGTTTTTCCGCCGCATCGGCGCGCCGGTCATCGCCGTTTCGGGCGACGCCGCTTCACCGTTGGCGCTGGGGGCGGATATTTTCCTGAACTCTGCGATCGAACGCGAGGCGGATCCGCTCAATCTGGCGCCGACCAGCAGCACGACCCTGCAGCTGGCCATCGGCGACGCGCTGGGAGCGATGGTGACGCTGCTGCGCGGTTTGAAAAAAGAGGATTTCGCCCTGTTCCACCCGGCCGGCTCGCTGGGGAAGAAGCTCTTGCTGCGCGTGTGCGACGTGATGAACACGAGCGGTTCCCTGCCGGTCGTCTCGCACGAAACCCTGGTCAAGGATGCCTTGTTCGAGATCACCAGCAAAAATTACGGCGCCACCAGCGTCGTCGACGACAAGGGCTTTCTCGTCGGCATTTTCACCGACGGCGATCTGAGGCGGCTGATCGCTAAAGAGGGGATCCGTTGTCTGGACCGCAGAGTCGAAGACGTGATGATCGGCTCGCCGCGGACCATCGTTCCCGAAGCGCTCGCCGCGGAAGCAGTGCACATCATGGAAAAACTCGAGATTTCCGTCCTGATCGTCGTCGACAAGGACCGTCGCCCCGTGGGAATGGTGCACATTCACGAGCTGCTTCAAAGCGGCGTCGCCTGACCATGTCGTTTTACGGCTGTGTTTCCGAGCTCCTGTTTTTTGTCGCGCGCCCGTTTCTGAATCGCAAATACGACGAGGGCAACGGACAGAGGTACGGCCGCTATCCCGAAGATCTGCCCAAGGGCGCTCTGTGGATCCACGCGGTTTCAGTCGGCGAGGTGCAGTCGGCCTATCCCTTTGTCATGGAAATCAAACGGCGAAACCCGGATATGCCCATTCTCCTTTCGACGATCACGAAGACCGGCCGGGCCATGGCGGCGCGGCTGGCAGGCGATCTCGTCCGGCATATTTATTATCCGTGGGATTCGCCGAGCGTTCTCAAAAGAGCGCTGGCGACTCTGCGTCCGGCCGCCTACATCACGATCGAGACGGAGATCTGGCCGGAAATGCTCTTCCAGCTTCGGAAACGCCGGATCCCGGCCTTTCTCGTCAACGGCCGACTGTCGGAATCGAGCTTTCGAAAATACCGGCGTCTGCGCTTTTTCTGGAAGCGGGTCATTCGCCGTTATTCTCTGATCATGACTCGTTCCGCGCCGGATCGGGACCGTTTTATCGCCCTGGGCGCGGAACCGGACCGGGTGAAGGTGACCGGAGACTGCAAAGTGGACGCGCTGATCGCCCGCAAAAATGCGGCCGACGGCGCCGGCCTGAGGGAGATTTTTGCCGGCAAAGAACCGCTGATCCTTGCCGGAAGCACCCACGAAGGGGAAGAAGAGATCGTCTTCGACGCCTACGCGGAGCTGTTGAAGGTCCATCCCAGCCTGAAACTCGTCGTCGTGCCGCGGCATCCCGAACGCAGACGCGCGCTGCTGGACAAAGCGTCCGCGAGAAAGCTCGGCAGAGTTGAGCTGATGTCGAAGGCGCGCAGCGGCTGGAATGTTCTCATTGTCGACCGTATCGGCGTGCTTTTCCCGATTTACGGATACGTGAAAGCGGCGTTTCTCGGCGGCTCGCTTGTTCCCAAGGGCGGCCAGAACATCATGGAGCCGGCGATCTGGGGCGTTCCGTTCTGTCAGGGGCCTGACTACCGCGATTTTGCGGAAGCGACGGAAGCGCTCAAAAAAACGGGGCTCTGCGCCATTGTGCGCGACGCGCGGGAAATGAGGGATTTTTTCGACGGCGTCCTGTCACACGACAATTCCGACTTCGACCGGGAGAGCCGGGAATTTTTCGCCGCCCTGAGCGGCGCGTCCCGGCGAAGCTGGGATTTGATAACGGAGTTCCGGCGCGGGAATTGTCCGGAAAAAACGTCTGTAAGCGTTAAGGAAGAAGGGGCAATATGGCACTGATTCACAGAGAACTTCTGAAAACTTTTTTTGAGCGTCAGGACGAGCGCACGCAGGCCGGCATCAAAAAGGCCACGGAAAAGATGGCCGAGGTCAAGAAGAACGGCGGCAAGATCGTCGTCGCCTGCGGCAGCGGCCCAAACATCCACGAAGGCGTGACGACGCTGATCGCGGAACTGATGGACAAGGGTATTATCGACGGCGTCACCACAAGTTCGGCGGTCGTCGGGCACGAAATGGCGGGGGCCCTCGACCGGGTGAAAATGGTCAGTTCCGACGAGCTGGGCTTCGATCCCGAGGACATGCCGCGCGGCAACGTCTTCGAGTTCACCTGCATGGAACCCGAGGAGCTGGCGGCGTTGAAAAAACAGATCGTCCTGGACGACGCGCTTCTCGCCAAAAAAGACCGGATCGCCGGACACGAAGTCGTCAAAGCGGCCGGCAATATGGCCTATCCGATGGGCTACTGGAACGAGCACGTCGCTTCCGAAATCTGCGACATCGCCCGCACCTACGCGCTTCCGTTCGAAGTCGTCGCGGGCTGGGGCTGCGACCGCCGCACGATGCTGGGCGTCGGCGCGGCGAAAAATCTTCCCGTGCTGGTCAGCCTGCCGCAGATGGTCGGCGGCGGCAACATCGGTTCGTGCATCGGCGACAGCATCCCGATCCGCCAGCGCTGCATGCGCGTCGCCCGCATGCTCGAAGACGCGGACGTCATCATCGAGTCGGCCATCGCCCTTTCGCAGGAACTTCACGACGGGCCGTTCGAAAAGTACACGGGGCACGGCATCTGGGCCTGGTGGAACGGCATGCACACTTACAACCTGCGCGGCAAGACGCTGATCCGTCTCGACCTCGACGAAAATCTGCGCCGGGCCTGCGATTCTCAGGCGCAAATGCAGGAGGCCATTGCCAAGGGGTTGCCGAAAACGAAAATTTCCGGCATCCCTTTCCGCATGGAGATGTCGGCTTTCGCGCGCCACGAGGGGAGCATCCCGCTGATCGGCGACATCGGCGAAGTCTGGCCGGTTCTGGCCGTCGGCGTCGCCGACGCGCTCGGCGTTGAACTCGATTTCATGAGTTACAAACAAGAAACCGCCGAGGGCAAAGCCATGCGCGAGTGGATCGTCAGCAACGTCAAACCGCTGAACATCGAGGCGATCAGAGCCAAGGCCCTGACGTTCAGGCTGTAAAATGAAAACGATCGGAATCATTCCGGCCCGCTGGGCCTCCAGCCGCCTGCCCGGCAAACCGCTCGCCGATCTTTGCGGCAAACCCGTGATCCAGCACGTCTATGAGCGATGCCTGAAAGCCCGTTCTTTGGCTCAGGTGATCGTCGCCACCGACGACGAGAGGATTATGAGCGCCGTGGCCGCTTTCGGCGGCCGAGCCGTGATGACGTCTTCCCACCATTCCAACGGCACCAGCCGCGTCGCCGAAGTCGCCGCGCGCGTGGAATGCGATTATGTCGTCAACATCCAGGGCGACGAGCCGCTGATCGACCCGCGCGTGATCGATCAGCTCGCCGGCGTTCTGCTCCATGCCGACGCGCCGATGGCGACGCTTTCCGCTCCTTTTTCGTCCGCGGAAGAAGCGGCCGATCCGAACAACGTCAAGGTCGTCGTCGATCGAAAAGGCCGAGCCCTGTATTTCAGCCGCAGCGTCATCCCCTTCGCGCGCTGCGGAACGCCCGTCGTTTATAAGCATATCGGCATTTACGGCTATCGCAAGGATTTTCTGCCCGTTTATTCGCGCCTTGCGGAAACGCCGCTTGCCGAAGCGGAGAGTCTCGAGCAGCTTCGCGCGCTGGAACATGGCTACGACATCGCCGTCGCCGTTTCCGCGTATCCCGACCGCGGCGTGGGAATCAACACGCCTCATGATTTGGAGCTGGCGAGAAAGTTGATGAGCGAAAAAATCTGAACAAAATCCGCAATAATCGGATATAATAAAAGCCAGTCTGCGTTATTCGGACTGGCTTTTTTTTCGTATCGATATCCCCGTTCGAGGAGAAAAAATGAAAACTCTGTATATCGATTGCACGGCAGGCATCTCCGGAAGCAGATTGATCGGGGCCCTGCTTGATTTGAAAAAAGAAGACGCCGACGAATTCAAGCGGCGGATGTCGTGGCTTCGTCGCCACGGCTGCGCGTGGACTGTCGGGCCGGCGCGCCGGAACGGCTGGACCGGCATCGAGGCGGAACCGGTTTCGTCCGGCCGCAAGGATCTCGGATTCGCGGAAATAGAGACGCTCCTCGACGAGTCGAAACTTTTGCCGGAGATGAAGGAGCGCGCGTTCTCGGCCTTCAACGATTTAAAAACCGTGGGCTGCGTTTTCCGCGGCGACGAAGGCGGAGCGCCTCTCCTTGACGCCCGCCTCGTGTTCGAAATTGTCGGGGCGCTCGCGCTCTTGGAGACGCTCCAGGTCGATTCCGTCTATTCCTCGCCGATCAACGTCGGCGGCCGCGTGAGCGGGTCAGGACGGAGCGCCGTGTCCGCGCCGGTTTCGCTTTTTTTGAAGGGAATGACCGTTTTCGCCCGCGAAGGGGAACATGAACGGACAACGTTAAGCGGCGCCCTGCTGCTCAAAGCCCTCTCCGCATCCACCGCGCCCCTTCCGGCAGGCAGGCTGATCGCCGGCGGCTGCGGGGGAGACTCTTCGCCGGGAAGCGATGAAGCGCTGCACGTCATGGTGCTCGAGCAGAACGACGAAGCGGCTCTTCCGTATTTGACGGGGAAAATCGTCGTCATGGAAACGAATATCGACGACATGAACCCGCAGGATTATCAGAATCTGGAAGAGCGCCTCTTCGCGTGCGGCGCGCTGGACGTCTTTTTTACGCCCATACTGATGAAAAAAATGCGTCCGGCGGTGAGGCTGACGTGCGTTTCCAGTCCTGCCGACAGGGAAAAGCTCGGCGAAATCATTTTGCGTTACAGCACGACGATCGGCCTGCGCTGGAGCGAAGTCAACCGCATGACCCTGAAGCGCCGCATCCAGAGATTCGAAAGTTCCGTCGGCCCGGTGTCGATGAAATTGTCGCGCTGGGGCGATGAAATCGTCCGCGTCACGGCCGAGTACGAAGATTTGAAGCGCATTTCCCGGGAGACGGGGCGTCCTTTGGAACAGCTTCGCCCCTTGGTCGTCAGCGAATTCCGTCAAAAGGAAGATTTATAAAAATGGATCTGAAACCGCTTTTGATACTTCTTAACGAGAATACCCGCGGACATATCGTCCAGAGCCGGGGAATACGCGACCGCATGCAGAGGCTCGCCGATTTCGAAGCGGTGGAATTCGACATTCCCCATTTAAACGGAGCGGCGCGGATCAAAGCTCTCAAACTGCGGGCCCGGCGCCTTCCCAAAGCGTCTCCGCAGGGCGCGGAACGTTGGCTTTTGAGAGCCGGCGGCAAGGAACTTCTTGACCGTGTCGCCATGCTGAATCCGGAGCGGCGTTCGCTCCTTTTCCTTTCCGCGGGAAGCACGGCCGCGCCGTATTGTTTGGCTCTCGCCAAAAGATTCAACGGGAAAAGCTGCGTGGTGATGACGCCCTCCGTCCTGGGCACGAAGCCTTTCGATATGGCGGTCGTGCCCAAACATGACGGGCGCCGCGGCGGCAACGTTCTGGCCACGCTGGGCGCCCCCAATTCCATTTCTCCGGAACTTTTGGAGAGCCAAAGCCGGGAACTGCTGAGCGATTATCCCCCGCATCAGAAAGACGCGTGGGGGATCCTCATCGGCGGCGACGATTTGAACTATTCGATCGCCCCCCTCTGGGTGAACAAAGTCCTGCCGACGCTGCTCGACGCCGCCGCCGACGCCAACGTCGACCTGTATATCACGACCTCGCGCCGCACGCAGGCGGCGACGGAGATGGCGATCTCCAAGCTCTGCGGGGACACCAGCGTGGTGCGGATGCTGCTGCTGGCCTCGCAGGATTCCAGAAATCCCGTCCCCGGCATTCTCGGCCACTGCTCGCGCGTCTTCTGCACCGAAGACTCCGTTTCGATGATCTCCGAAGCGGTCACCGCCGGCGTGCAAACGGCGGTCATCACCGTCGGCCATCACCACGGTGTCAAACGGCTTCTGCAGGAAGTGACGGAATGGCTCGTGGACGCCCGGCTGCTCTCCACCCGGTGCCTCTGGGGCGTCCCCCGTTTCGACAGAATGATCGAGGATTTCGAAAACCAGAATTATCTGTGCCTGGTCACCCCCCGCAATCTGGACGACGATCTTCGTCATTTCCTCGGCCGGCCGCTTGACGGGATGAGCGGCTTCAACGAAGCCGAAAAAGCCGCGAGGTGGATTCTGAACAGATGGCTGCCATGAAAATCGTCCACATCCTCCCCGAGCTTCAGATCGGCGGCGTCGAACGGCACGTGATCGACCTCTCGAACGAACTTGTCAAAAAGGGGCACGAGGTCATGGTGATCTCGGCCGGCGGGCAGATGGAACGCCAGCTCGACCCGAAAGTGCTGGTGCGCCATCTTCCCGTGCACAAAAAAAATCCGCTGACGGGACTGTACAGCGCGGTAAAAGTTGCCCAATGGGTCAGACAGGAGCATTGGCAGATCATTCACGCGCACTCCCGCGTGCCGGCGTGGATCGCCAACTGGGCCAGCTCTTTGGCCCATGTCCCGTGGCTGTATACCGCTCACGCGGTATACAGCCATAATTTAGGACTGTATCCGCTGAAAAGGGCCGATAAGGTCATTTGCGTCAGCCGAGCGGTAAAGGACGATCTCAGCGAATACATTCCTGCAAACAGCGAGGTTATTTACAATGGTTTGCCCGAAAGCGTGCCGCAGTGGCGCCCTCGCGACGGAGACACGCCGGTGATCCTTGCCGTTGGGCGTCTGACTCGTTTGAAGGGAATCGACACCGTTTTGCAGGCTCTGGCGCTGTTAAAACAAGAAGGAATACGCCGTTGGAAATTCGTGATCGTCGGAGACGGGCCGCAGAAAAGAGAGCTTGAAGAACGCGCCGTCAGTTTGGACGTCGCTCCTCAGGTTGAATTTACGGGATATAAAGAGGATATTATCGAAAGGCTCCTGAAATGCAGCTGTTATGTTTTGCCGTCTCTTTCCGAAGGGATGGGGCTGACGCTGATGCTTGCCGTGAAGATGGGCGTGCCTGTGCTTGCCTCGGATCTGCCTGCGATTTGCGAGCTGGCCCTCGAAGGGGAAAAGCTTTTACCGCCTTCGGAGATATCGGCATGGACGTGTAGTTTACGGCGCGTCCTGAGCGGTTGTCTCGAGGCTGCGCCAAAGTTTGATGAAAGCGTCCTTTTGACGGAAGCGCAGATGGCCGGGAAATTGCTTGCGATATATCAAAATTTAAACGCTCCATGTGCCGAGAAATGAAGAAGCAGTCGTCATGAACCCGTTTTCTCCCGCAAACCGATTCGTAGTTTTCTTACGGCCGGTCCAAACGCATGACTGAGAGGGTATAACATGCTATGAGAGTCCTGCATTACGTTGACGAGAACCGCTTGGCCTGGATGGTGCCATGGATTCAACTGCTGAAGGAACTGGAGAAGTGCGGCGTCGAGAACCACGTGATCTGCCGGGGCGGCGGCACTTTGGCGGCCGGATTGGCACGGGAGAACATCGAACATTCCACGTACGTTCCCGTTGCGCAGTGGCTGCCCGCCGTCGCCTATGGCGTGGGGCGTCTTATCGATCGCGTGAAGCCGGAGCTGATCCATACGAGGCTCTCTGCGGCCGCGGCGATCGGCGGCTATTGGGGACTGAGGAAGGACGTTCCCGTCGTGTCGACGTTCGACAAATATCCGAAAGCGAAATACTATCGCCACTCCGACGTCGTGATCGGCTGCTCGTCAGCCGTTACGGAGCATATCAGGAGCTTGAAATTAAAGCGCGCGTTTCTTACGGAGACGATTCTCAATCCCGTTTTATCCGAAAAATACGTTCGCGATGCCGAGGTGCGCCGACAGTTTCGCCGGCAGCTTTCCGTTCGCGGCGATGAAACCGTGATTTTGGGAATGGGGCGTTTTGTCGGTTGGAAAGCGTGGGACGATTATCTGCGCGCCGTGGCGCTGTTGCCAAAGGATGTGAAGGCGCATTTTTGGCTTGTCGGCAGCGGCCCTGAGGAAGCGAGCCTGAAAGAACTGGCCCGCCTTTTGGAATTGGAACACCGTGTGCGTTTTTTCCCTTTTGCGGCCGATGTCAGGCCGTGGCTGTGGGCGGCTGACCTTTTCGTGCAGACCTCGAAAAAGCCGGAAGGGTTCAGCCTGATGCTCATCGAGGCGATGGCGGCCGGGGTCGTGCCGATCGCTACGGATATCGGGGGCACGTTGGACATTGTCGAAGACGGAGAGAACGGCCTGTTGTTCCGCCCGTCCGACGTGAAGTTTTTGAGCGTTCTGATGATGCGGGGGATGGATCCCTCTTTGCGCCGCAAGCTCTCGGAAAACGCGTCGAAGAGCGCGGCGGAAGTGAGCGTGAGCAGGATCGCCGTTCAGACCGTGGCGCTCTACAAAAGGACGTTGCAGATTTCAAATGAGCGAACCCTTCGCACCGGAAAGAAGAGTTGAAATGACGAAAGAGAGCTCCAAAGCAGACACCATCGAGAATGTCCTCGTAAATTTGTATCTGGCCTCCGTGTGCCTGTCTCCTTTAGGACCCGTCGTCCACTATGTTTTATGGGCACTGTGTCTGATCCTGATGACTGTCGGCAGAATAAAATATCATGTGCCTTTCCGCTTGAAGAATCTGGACCGAACCGGGAAAATCGTCCTTGGATGTTGGCTGGCGTTATGCCTCTGGAGTGCTGCCGTGGGGCTTTTGACGTTCCATGATGTGGACGGCTACGGCAGAAATGTCACCATCTTTTGGGAAGTTTTCCTCGGCATGTATTTTGCGGCGCGTTTCCTGACTCGCGAGACGAGCCGCCGAAAAATGATGCGTCTTTTTGTCTGGGCGAGCGTATTGATTCTCTTTGGAAACCTGCTGCGGGAATTGGGCTTTATCGGCTATTTCCCCAATCGTTCTTTGGAGAACGGGAATAATCTGGGGCTGCTCGGCCTGCTGCTGCTGCCGCCCCTTGTTTGCTATGCGTTCTGGTGCGCCGAAGGACTTGTCCGGCGCGTGCTTATCGTTGTTCCCGCGTGTCTTGTCGTTTTTTTGTCTTTTTCTTCAGGGGCGTGGATGGCCGCGGCGATCGGCGGATGTTTTCTGCTCTACTGGGCTTCCAGATTCAAGAAGATCGGGATCTCGTTTCTCGCGAGCGGGGCCGTCGTGCTCGTGCTGGCCTGTGTCGCGATCAACGCTCGTTCCGGAGGCAGCCTGTGGAGAAAAATCGCGACGGAATATCGGCAGGTTACGTCGATGCGGGACATGGGAGCGTTTACGACGTATCGCAACGAGATCTGGAACGCCTCGGCCTATCTGATCCGGAAGCGTCCCATTACAGGATGGGGCGGAGAGAAATTTCTGCGCCTGTATCATGAACTTTTCCGAACGAAAGCCGACGAGTTGGGGCTGAAGTATCAGGCGAACGGCATGCACCCGCATTCGACGTTTCTGAACGTCGCCTATCTTGCCGGGATCCCCGGCCTCGTGCTTTTTCTGGCGGCGTATGCCGTCTCTTTGAAGAAAGCTTTCCGGCTGGCGCGAACGGAGAACGGACGGTCCTTCCCGTGGGGCGTCGCCCTTTTCATCCTGCTGTTGACCGTGCTGGCCTACGCGCTGACCGCCGACGTTCTCATGGGACGCCGCGATACGTCGGTGATGTTCTGGTGTTTTTGGGGAATTCTGCTGATTTTGCCGGATGGGCGCGGTTCGCCTTGTGAGAAATCATAACCGCGCTCGACGTGATTTTTACCGATATGATGAAAGAGGCGTGGCAATGAGCCGTTTTATGGAGTTGGATCCGACCAAGGCAAAAACGTATCAGGCAAGAGAACGTCCTTCTCTTGTCACTGCGGCGAGCGAAGGGAAAGCCTACCGCCACGGCATGAGCGTGGGGGAATTCTTTCTCGGCCTTCCGAACGTCCTGAAGGCCAAAGACCTTCTCGAAGTCGCCGCGGCGATCGTGCAGGCGAAAAAAAATGGCCGCGCCGTGATCGCCATGTTCGGCGGTCACGTCGTCAAGTGCGGGTGTATTCCTTTTCTGCTGGATCTGGCGAAAGACGGCTTTATCACGCATTTCGCGTCGAACGGCGCCGCCGCCATCCACGATACCGAGTTGGCGTTGTGCGGTCGCACTTCGGAAGACGTGGCCGCGCAGATTGAAGACGGCTCTTTCGGCATGGCGGCGGATACGGCGGACGTGTTGAATCACGCCGCCTCCCGCGCCCGTCTCGGCAAAGAAGGTTTGGGCGAGGCTCTTGGCGCTCTGCTGGCGGAAAAACGGGCTCCTTACGACCGCCTCTGCCTTTCGGTCCAGGCGGCCCGGCTGAATATTCCTTATACGGTTCACGTCGCTTTGGGGACGGATATCGTACATCAGCATCCCAGCGCCGTCGGGGCGGACATCGGCGATGCGTCGCTGAGGGATTTCCGCATCTTTGCCGCATCCGTTTCCCGGCTTGAAGGCGGGGTGATTTTGAACTTGGGAAGCGCCGTGATCATGCCCGAAGTTTTTCTCAAGGCGCTTTCTCTCGCCAGAAATTTAGGCTTCAAGATCAAAAACTTTACCACGGTCAATATGGACATGATCCAGCATTATCGGCCCCGCATGAACGTCGTCACCCGTCCGGTGCAAAATTCCGGGAGAGGGTACGCCATCACCGGACATCATGAGATCATGATTCCGCTGCTTGGCGCCGCCGTCAGGGAGTTCGAGGCGGGAAGTTTGCATTTGCCGAGAGATGAGGCGCGCCGCGATGAAGATTGAGCCGTCCGAAATCGAACGAGTCCTCGTCGTCGGGCTCTCGTGCATCGGCGACATGCTGCTGAGCAGCGCGGCCCTGTATAATTTGAGGATGTATCTGCCTCACGCGCACTTCACGATTTGCGCGAACGCTCAAGTTTCTGCAATGCTTGCCGATGACCCCATGTGGGATGAAATAAAATTTTACGACCGCGGCAAGCCGGATTCCCCGTATAATGGATGGCGGGGACGCGTTCGGGCGATCCGCGAGTTTCGCGCGGGAAAGTACGATCTGATCGTCGATCTGCGCAGCACGTTGATCCCATTGTTCATGAACTGCCGGTACCGGCCGCTCTGGGGGTGGCGGGAAGTTTTTTTGCCGCGAAAGGTGCATGAAGCGGAAAGAAATCTCTATTGTATGCAAACTCTGGGCGTGCCGCTGAGAAGTCGAAGCATGAGGCTTTACGTCCCCAGGGATATCCACCGCGGCGTCCAGCGTGAGCTGGCTCCCTATCGGAACAAGCTGGTGATTTTGAATCCCGGAGGGCGCGCTTTCAAACGCTGGCCCGCCGAAAACTTTGCGGCGCTGGGACGTCGTTTGGGCGATCAAGGGTATAAAGTTGCCGTGATGGGCTATTCTGCCGAGGAGCAGGCCGCGGCCGCGCCGGTTCTGGCTTCGGTGCCGAAGGCGCTCGATTTTTCGGGACCGGTCCCCATGCCGATCAGCGCTTCGCGCCTGGCCGCGGCGTGCCTGTATGTCACGAATGACTGCGGCGGCCTTCATATGGCCAGCGCCATGGGAACGCCGACGGTCGGCATTTTCGGCACGACGGATCCGTGGCGGTATGGCCCGTGGGGAAACAGGCATGAAATCGTTTTTCCCAAGACGTGCCCGAAATCTTTTTGCCGCGACGAGGGCGCGAATTGTCCGATCGGGCGCGATAATTGCTTGAAGCAGATCCCGGTGGACGACGTGTGGGCGGCGGCGAGAAAAATCCTTGCGGCGTCGATTGACTGTGACGAGGGGCGAAAATGAATTTTCCGCGGGTGGCTCTGGATAACAATATCAAAGCGAAAGTTTTGTTTGTTCGTCTTTCATCTCTCGGTGATATCGTTCTTACGGCTCATATCGGCAGGAGACTGAAAGAGCTTTTCCCTTTTTTTGAACTGTCATGGCTCACGGAAAAAAATTACGGTCCCTTTGCAGAATACATGCCATGGATCGACAAGGTAATACCGTGGGACCGAAAAGAGGGGTGGCGGGGTTTTCTTAAACTGATTTCGCGCGTTCGCAACGAGAAGTTTGATATCCTGTTTAACTTGCAGGACAACGATCGCACGGCCTTGTTGACCCTGCTTACGCACATTCCGTTGAAGATCGGCTTCCATCGGCATTTTCAGTTTGTTTATAACCAAGATGTCTATGCCGTCTTGGGGCAATTAGGCATTCCTCCCTGTCTAGAAAAACAAATTCGCAGTTCCTTGGTGCGTCCGGAGGGGGACTCGCGTGTTGCCCCATGTATCGAAAGAGAAAACACGCGGTGTTGCGCCGCCCTGGCCATCGGAGCCAGCAAGGCGCGCAAGCGCTGGCCCGTTCCCTATTGGGCGCAGCTGATTCATTTTCTTTCGGAGAAAAACTGTCTGGCGGTGCTTCTGGGCTCTGGCGCCGAAGAAAAAAAGATGGCTCGAGAGATTATGGCACAGTGCTCTGGACAGAGAGTTCTCGATTGGGTAGACAAACTTTCGACGTCGGAATTGCTCTGCGTGTTGGCTGACGCTTCTTTTGTCGTCGCCGCCGACACCGGGCCGCTTCACATGGCGCGGGCGCTGGGGACTCCGGTGATCGCGATGTTCGGCCCGACGTCGCTCTCGATCTCTTATACGCAAAGCTTTGACAAGGTTGTTTATACATCCTGCGAAAAGATGGGGTGTTTGGATTGGAAATGCGATTTGCCCTGCATGGAACGTATTGCTCCGCAGAAGGTCATCAAAGCCGCAGAGGAAATTCTGGAATCTATTTTCCCGCAAAAGGGGTGAATCCGCTTTGTCCGAAGGCACTCTTGCAAAGATCATAGAACGGGTCGAGCGGCTTTCTCCATGTACAGTCGCCGTCGTCGGCGACCTCATGCTCGACCGGTATCTTTACGGCAGCGTGGAGCGGATCTCCCCCGAAGCGCCGATCCCGGTCGTGAAGTTTCAGAGTGAAAGGAGCGTCCTCGGCGGAGCGGGCAACGTCGTCGCCAATCTCTGCGGGCTGGGGGCGGACGTCAAGTGCTTCGCTCAGCTCGGCGGGGATCCGGCGGCGCGGGAAGTCCTGAAGCTTGTGGACGCCGTGAACGGTTCGTCCCGGGGAAGCGTCGAACTGTTCCCGTTCCATAAGGAGACGACGACCGTGAAAACGCGCGTCATCGGCAACGGGCGTCAGCAGATGATGAGGCTTGATCATGAGGATATCCTCCCGCTGGACCCGGAATCGGAGGGCGAACTTCTCGTCCGCCTGTCGGAACTCGCCGCGCGTCGTCTGAGCGCGGTCATTCTCTCCGATTACGGCAAGGGGATGTGTTCGTTTTCGTTGTGCCGCAAGGTCGTCGAGCTGTGCCGGGCGCATCGGATCCCGGTTTTCGTCGATCCCAAAGGTCGGGATTGGCAGCGCTATGCCGGGGCCGAACTGGTCACTCCCAACGTGAAAGAGCTTTCGGACGCGGCCGGACTTCCGATCTCGAATGACGACGACGAAGCGCTCGCGGCTCAGGCGCGGAAGGTTCGTTCTTCCTTTGGGCTGAACAATCTGCTGGTCACCCGTTCCGAAAAGGGCAGCACGTTCGTCGGCGAGCGGGAGTGTTTTGACGAACCGTCTCAGGCGGTCGACGTTTACGACGTTTCCGGCGCCGGCGACACCGTTATTGCCGCGGTCGCTTTTTTCCGCGCCTGCGGCGTCGACTGGCGGAACTGCTGCCGGCTGTCGAATGCGGCGGCCAAAGTGGTGATCGGCAAGGCCGGTACGTATCCGATCTCCTATCGGGAGTTGAAAGAGCTGTGTCTTTCTCAGGCGAAAGCGCATCCGCTCTCCGGCGGCCACAAGGTTCTCGACGCGGCCGCGGCGGTACGGCGGGTGAAGGAATGGAAGGCGCAAGGGAAGAAAGTGGTCTTCACGAACGGCTGCTTCGACGTCTTTCACGCCGGCCATGTCGATTCGCTGACACGCGCCAGAGCTTTGGGCAACCGTCTGATCGTCGGCCTCAACTCCGACCGCTCGGTAAAAAAGCTGAAAGGCGAGGCGCGTCCGATCAACGGCGAGCTGGACCGAGCTGCCGTTCTGGCGGCCCTTGAATGCGTCGACGTCGTGGTGATTTTCGACGAGGACACGCCGGAGCGGCTTCTTTCTCTGATCAGGCCGGATGTCCTGGCCAAGGGCGGCGACTACCGGCCGGAGCGGATCGCCGGCGCCGCATACGCCGGCAGAGTGGAGATCCTGCCGCTGCTCCCGGGGTTTTCCAGCACGTCGATCATTGACAGACTGCGCGAGAATGAATAAGAAAAAGTGGGTGATTCTCGACCGCGACGGGACGATCATCGAGGAAAAAAACTATCTTCGTCGTCCCGAGCAGGTGGCCCTTCTGCCCGGCGCGGCCGAAGGACTGAGACTTTTGTGCGAACGCGGGTACGTGTTGACGGTCGTGACCAATCAGTCGGGCGTCGGCCGCGGTTACTTTACGATGGACGACGTTGACCGCGTGCACTGTCGGCTGACGGAGCTGCTGGCGGAACGGGGAATCACGCTGCAGGGGATCTACGTCTGCCCGCATCGGGCAGATCAGCGCTGTGCGTGCCGCAAACCCGCCGTCGGGCTCATTTCACGGGCAAGCGCCGATTGCGGGCTGGACGGCGACGATATCGCCGCCGTGATCGGCGACAAAGAATCCGACATGCAGTTTGGCAAAAATCTCGCCAGTCCTGTGATACTATTAATGTCGGGTTACGGTCGTGAAGAGCGGGCGCGAGGCGTGAGCGCCGATTTTTACGCCGAGGACTTGCTGCAGGCGGCCCGTTGGCTTTTGGAACGTCAAAAATAAGGTGGAATCCATGGACAGGCACACGATAGAAGCGATCATTGCGGGAAATCTGGAACGCCACCGTCAGGTCTGCGAACGTCTGGCCGGTATGATGCCGCTGGTCGAGCGCGCTGCGGCGCTGATGATTCAGTCGCTGAAAAACGACGGGCGCGTTCTTTTCTGCGGCAACGGCGGCTCGGCTGCCGACGCTCAGCATCTCGCCGCGGAACTTTCCGGACGGTACCTTCTCAACCGGCCGGCGCTTGACGCGGAAGCGCTGCATGTCAACACTTCGGCGCTCACCGCAATCGCCAATGATTTCGGTTACGAAACGGTTTTCTCGCGGCAAGTCGAGGCGCATGGCCGTCCCGGAGACACGCTGGTGGCGATTTCGACCAGCGGCGGCAGCGCCAACGTCGTGAAGGCGGCTGAAGCCGCGCGCCGCAAAAATATGCGCGTCATTGCCATGACGGGAGAAAGAAACTCGCTTCTGGCCGGTATGGCGGACGTCGTGCTGGCGGTGCCGACGGCCGAGACGCCTCGAATTCAGGAGATGCACATTCTGATCGGACACACGCTGTGTGAAATCATCGAAAAAAGCCTTTTTGAAGAGAAGTGATCTTTTCGTGGGCTTCTTTCCGATTGGGGAACGTGTTTTTATCATCAAGGAGGGACTCGAATGAGTGTCAAAAGAAAAGGATTTTATTTTGCGCTGATGATGGGGATGCTGAGCGTTTCGACCGCCTCTGCCGCGGAGTGGCGCCAAAAGAAGGAATACCGCGACGATTTCGGCGCCAGCGTCGAAATCCAGGCGACGTACTATGCGGCGGAATATGTGGAACGCTCGACTCAGGATCAGGCGCAGAAAAATCTGTGGACGGCCGACGAGGCGGAGGATTACCGTTACAATTTGCTGCAGCAGCTGAAACTTGATGATACGATCCCCGTGTTTATCAAATTCACGAACCGCGGACCGGCGATCCGCATGGCTCCTTTCGAGAGCCAGGTCACCCTGACCGTGGGCAAACATCGCCTTTCCCCCGTCGACTACGACAAACGCTTCAACTTCAAAATCACCGACGAGCGCGAGGGGTTCGTCTACTTCCCCCGTTACGATTCCAAGGGGAAACCCTATCTGACGCCGAAAGTCAAAACGGTCAAATTTACCATCGACGGCGCCATTACGCCCGTGACGCTTGGCAAGACCATCGATTTCTTCTGGGACGTCAAAGACGACGACCCCGACAAGCTGCTGAAAGGCAAATCGGGCGCCCGCATGGAAATGGACCGCCTGAACAAACGCGTCGGCAACCTGACGAAGGAAGGCAAGGAGCTTCAGGATCGTTTGAACGAGATCCAGGAAGAACTGACCAAGATCAACAAACGCATGATGGAACTGCAAAAAGAAATTTAATCGGCGGAAAACGAAAAGGGACTCAGCTCTCCACGAGTTGAGTCCCTTTCGTCTGGCCCGGTGATTCCGGTTGAAGAGAAAAGTGTATAATTGGACAAACAGCGCGCAAGGAGGACAAAAATGAAACGTATTGCAGTGTTGACCAGCGGCGGCGACGCGCCCGGGATGAACGCAGCCATCAGAGCCGCAGTCAGGTGCGCGGCCTATCACGGCATAAAATGTCTGGGAGTGGAACAGGGCTACGAGGGCCTCATCGACGGCATGTTCCGCAAGATCGAAGTGCGGGACGTGGGGTCGATCATCCAGCGCGGCGGGACGATGCTGCGAACTTCGCGCAGCGAGCGTTTCCTGACGGAGGAAGGCAGGAAAAAAGCGCGCCAGCAGTGCGACGATCGCAACATCGACGGCCTGATCGTGATCGGCGGCGACGGTTCGTTCCGCGGCGCCTGGGAACTGCAGAAAATGGGGCTGCCCGTCGTGGGGATCCCCGCGACGATCGACAACGACGTCAACGGCACCGACATGACGATCGGCTTCGATACGGCGCTCAATACGGCTCTGGACGCCGTGCGGCGGCTGCGCGACACGGCCCACAGTCACGACAAACTTTTCATCGTCGAGGTGATGGGACGTCGCTGCGGTTTTATCGCGCTTCAGACCGCCGTGGCCGGCGGCGCGGAATTTGCGGTGCTGCCCGAGATTCCTTTCGACATCGGCGCTCTGTGCAAAAAGCTCAAAGCGTCGCGCCTCAGCGGGAAAAATTATTCCCTCATCATTCTTGCGGAAGGCGTCATGTCCGGCTACGAACTGCAGGAAAAGCTTGCCGAACAGGCGCCCGGTTACAAAGCGACCGTGACGGTGCTCGGCCATATTCAGCGCGGCGGCGCGCCGTCCAGCTACGACGCGACGATCGCCACCCGCATGGGCGCCTACGCGGTCACCTGCCTGCTGGAAGGGAGACACGGCGTCATGGCCGGACTGGTCAATGGGCGCATGGTGCCGGTACCTCTGCCGAACACGTGGGAAACAAGAAAGCGGCTGAACCCCGAACTGCTTGAGTTGGTAGAAGAGCTCAGCATTTAACCGCCGTTCCGCCGCAGGCCGCCGATATAGGCCTGGCCGACGGAGAGGCATTCGTCATTCGGAGAAAGCAGTTTATGAGTGAGCGGCGTCAGCCCCCGAGCGCGCAGCAGGGGCAACGTCTCTTTCAAGAGCAGGGCGTTCTGCCAGCAGCCGCCGGAAAGGGCGGCCAGACGAATGCCCGTTTGACCGGCAACGTCCGCGGCGCACCGGGCCAGCGCCTGCGCCAGCCGCGTGTGAAAAGCCCCGGCCGCAAAAAGGGCGTCGTGCGGGGCCTGCGCCAGAGCGGCGACGAAAGGGCGCCAGTCGATGACGTTGTTTTCAACGTCAAAGGGCGGACCGGCGACGGACGTGGGATGCGTTTCCGCAAAAGCCTGCAGTTCCATGGCCGCTTCGCCGTCATAGCTGACGGTTTCTTTTTTCAGCACGATCGCGGCCAGACCGTCGAAAAGGCGCCCGCAGGAACTTGTAAGCGGAAACGCCTGCCAGGCGTTCAGAAGCTGCCGGGCGGCGGCAATCCGTCCGGGCCAGAGAATTCGGCACAGTCCGAGGGCCTGAGAGACGCCGCAGCTTTCCACCAGCAGACTCAAGCCGCAGCGCCAGGGTTCCGTGACGGCGCGGTCGCCCCCGGGCAGGCGGAATTCTCGGAGATGCCCGCAGCGTTCGAAGCGTTCCGCGTCGCCGCAGAGGAGCTCGCCGCCCCAGATCGAACCGTCGCTGCCGTATCCCGTGCCATCCATGATGATGCCGAGGGCGGGGGAATCGACGCGGTTTTCCGCGAGACAGGCCATCATGTGGGCATAGTGGTGCTGCACGGCGAGCGCCGGCAGCCGGGGAAAAATTCTTTTCGCCGCGGCGGTGGAGAGATAAAGCGGATGCAGATCGGTGACGAGCCGCTCGGGGGCGAAACTGTAGAGACCGAGAAAGTGCCGCAGGGCTTTTTCATAGAACTGCGCGGTCCCCATGTCTTTCATGTCGCCGAGATATTGGCTGGGAAAAATCATGGCGTCCTGGCTGAACGAAAAAGTGCCTTTCATCTCCGCGCCGGCGGCGAGCACCGGCGCCAGCTCGCGCGCGGCGATAATGGGATTGGGCACGTAACCGCGCGCCCGTCGGATCAGGACGGGGCCGTCGTCGTGATGGAGCAGGACGGAGTCGTCGATCTTCATGTGGATCGGGCGGTTGTGGACGAGAAATCCGTCGCAGATCCCGGCGAGGCGTCGGTACGCCTCCTCGTTTTCGGAGACAAGCGGCTCGCCGCTCAGATTGGCGCTTGTCATCACGAGAGCGTCGAATCCTTCCATGATCATGTGATGGAGCGGCGTATAGGGGAGCATCACGCCCAGACGATTCAAACCGGGCGCGACCGACGGGGCAAGAAGGTTGGAATCGTTCCGTTCCAGCAGTATAATGGGAGCTCGTGCGCCCGTCAGCAATTTTTTATCGTCGGCGCTCAGCTTCACGAGTTTTTCGGCGACGGCGACGTTTTTGACCATGACCGCGAAGGGACGGCGCGGACGGCGCTTGCGGCGGCGCAGCAGCGAAACGGCCTCTTCCCGCGTCGCGTCGCAGGCCAGATGGAAGCCGCCCAACCCCTTGACGGCGATGATTTGGCCGTTCGCAAGCGCGGCGATCGCCAGTCCGAAAGCTTTTTCGTCCTGCGCGATCTCTTGTCCCCGAGCGTCGCAATACGCCAGGCGAGGCCCGCACACGGGGCAGGCGTTCGGCTGGGCGTGAAAACGGCGGTTTGTTTCGTCGGCGTATTCCTGCTGGCACGCTGGACACATCGGGAAGGCCGACATGGTCGTCTTGGGACGATCGTAGGGGAGTTCCCTGACGATCGAAAAGCGCGGGCCGCAGTTCGTGCAGTTCGTGAAGGCGTAACGGTAACGTTTGTTGGCGGGGTCCCTGACGTCGGCCAGGCAGTCCCGGCACGTCGCCATGTCGGGCGGAAGCAAAACTCTCTGCCGGAGCGAACGCACGCTTTTGAGTATGGTAAAATCATCGTCGGCCTGTTCGATGTTCTTCCGTTCGAGCAGCATGATATCCACGATCAGCGCCACGTCGGGACAGTCGCGTTTCAGCTCCGCCACGTACCGCGCGATCGCGTCCTCCGTCCCCTGCAAACGGAGCAGAACGCCGTCGGAAGTGTTCGCCACGGAGCCGCGGATTCCGGCGCGATGCGCGATTCTTACGCACAGCGGACGGAAGCCGACGCCCTGAACGATGCCGCTGACGCTGTATGTTTTTTCAATCAGCATGAGTTTCACCTCGAATATGAAAACGCTCCGATTATTTTAATCGGTCGAAGACCTGCCCACAAGCGGCGCGGAGAGAGCATGAGCGAAAAAATTCTTGTCGGTGTCAGCGGCGGCGTTGACAGCGCCTTGTCCGCCCTGCGGCTCAGAGACCTGGGCTACGACGTGACGGCGGCGCATTTGATTTTGAAAGACGGCGAGGATCCGACCGACCGCCTGCGTTTGGAGCGCCTGGCGCGGCATGTGCCGGTGCACGAATTGGACTGTCGGGCGCGGTTTTGCGAGCGAGTCGTCCGCCCTTTCCTCGACGCTTACAGAAAAGGCCTTACGCCCAATCCCTGCGTGATCTGCAACGCCGCCCTGAAATTCAGGGCGCTGTTCGAGCTGGCCGACCGGCTGGGCATCGACAAGGTCGCCACGGGGCACTACGCGCGCGTTTTAAAGCGCGGGCGCCGCTGGGCCATCGCCCGCACGGACTCGCCGAAAGATCAGACGTACATGCTGTGCCGGCTGCCGCATGAGTGGCTCTCGCGGCTCTGCTTCCCGCTTTCGGAAGAGCGAAGTAAAACTGGCGTGAAAAACGAACTCGCTTCCAGGCTGGGAGCCGAAAGGCTGGCGCAGGGCGACAGCCAGGGCATTTGTTTTCTCGAAGGCGGTTCGCTGGAACGTTTTCTCGAAGATCACCTCGCCGCGGAAGAGCGCCACATCGGACGCATGGTCGGCCATGACGGCGAAGATTTGGGACCGCATAAAGGCTTGATCTTTTATACCGAAGGGCAGCGCCGCGGGCTGGGACTGTCGCGCGGCCCGTGGTTCGTGGCGCGGCGGGATTTCGCGAGCAACCGTCTGCTGCTGTCCCATGGAACGGAAGCCACGGTCGGGACGATTTATTTTGAAAACGCTCGCTGGCAGCAGGAAGTCCGCGCCGGGCAGGACTGTCTCGTTCAGTACTGCTACCGCGCCCGGCCGGTTCCCGGCCGGCTGGCGGACTGTCATGACGGCGGCGGAACGGTCGAACTGCAGGAGCCTGCCGGGAGCGTTTCGATCGGACAGGCGCTTGTCCTTTACGACGTCGCGGAACGCGTTCTCCTCGGCGGCGGATTTATAAAATACATGGAATGACTGGGGGAAAGGCCATGAAAATACGGGCCCGGAAATTGACGGCGGCGCAGGTGCGAAGAAAGACGGATCCCAAGGTGCTGCGCTGTTCTTCTTCTGCGGAGCTGGAAGGCTTGACTCATTTTATCGGACAGGAGCGGGCTGTCAAATCGATCGATTTCGGCCTTGCCGTCAAGAGCACCGGCTACAACGTCTTTATCGTCGGGCCGCAGGGCAGCGGACGCACGAGTTACGCGCTGAAAAGCGTGCGCGAAAAAGCGGCCCGCCTGCCGGCGCCCAACGACTGGATCTACGTCAACAATTTCGACGAGCCGGCGACGCCTTTGGCCATCGACCTGCCGGCCGGGCAGGCGAAAAAAGCCGAGGAAGACTTCGACAAGCTGATCGAAGAACTGAAGTCCGTGATCAGCGGCGCCTTCGAGAAAAGCAGCTACGAAGACGCCAAAGCGCAGGAAATCAGCTCGTTTCAGGACCAGATCTCGAAGATGATGAATCACGTTCGCGAAGAGGCCGAAAAGGACGGTTTCCTCGTCAAGCGCACGCCGCAGGGGTTTGTGAACATTCCTCTCAAAATCGTCAAGAACGGCAAAGGCAAAAAAGAGTTCAAGGAACTTCAGACCGACGAATTCGAAGCGCTGCCGCGGAAAGAGCAGAAGCGCCTCAAGAGCGTGTCCGACGCCCTGACCTCGAAAACTCTGGAAGTGCTGCGGCAGATCCGGGAGAAGGAGCGCGCGCTCAAGGCCAAGCTTTCGGATATGGAAGCCGAGATCTGCCGCACGGCGATCGGCCCTTACCTGGACGAGATCCGGGAAAAATACGGACAGACGAAGAAGTTCGCCCAATGGATCGATTCGCTGGAGCGCCAGATCGTCGCCAATTACGCGCTGTTCATTGCCGCCGCCCGCGACGAGAGCGGCGAAGTGGATTTCACGCCGTACAGGATCAACGTCTTCGTCGGCAACGATCCCAAGGGCGGCGCGCCGGCCGTGTGGGAGACCAACCCGACTTTTTACAACATCGCCGGCAAGATGGAGTACGAGAGCCGCCAGGGATACTATTATACCGACTTCACGCGGATCGTGAGCGGCGCGCTGCATCGGGCCAACGGCGGCTATCTGATCCTCGACGCGGAAGAGCTGCTGCGCAATTTCATGTCCTACGACCTGTTGAAGCGCGTGCTGCGCTCCGGCCTGCTCACGGTCGAGAACCTCAGCGACCAGTACAGCGTCATGCCGATCACGACGCCGCGCCCGGAAGCGATCCCCATCAAGACGAAAGTGATCCTCGTCGGCAGTTATTACATTTATTATCTGCTGCGCGAATACGACCCCGACTTCCCCAAATTCTTCAAGACCGTCGCGGAGTTCGACTGCGAAATGCCGCGCACGCCGGAAAACGAGTGGGATATGGCGCGCTTCGTCAAGACGACGGCCGAACAGGACGGCTGTCTGCCGTTCAACAAAAAAGCGCTGGCCGAACTGATCGAATGGGCTTCGCGTCTCGCCGACGATCAGAACAAACTCTCGACCCAGTTCAACAGGCTGAAAGAATACGTCGTCGAATCGTCCGCCTGGGCCCTGTCCGAAGGCGCCAAGTCGGTTGACCGCAAGCACGTGCTGCGGGCGATCCAGGAAAAACGCTACCGCTCCAGCCAGACGGAAGAAAAGATCCGCGCCGCCTTCGCCGAAGACATCATCCGCATCGACACGGACGGCGCTGTCGTCGGGCAGATCAACGGGCTGGCCGTCGTCAGCTTTGCCGAAGTTTCCTTCGGGCACCCTGCGCGCATCACGGCCAACACGTTCATGGGGCAGGAGGGCGTCATCAACATCGAACGCGAGATTTTAATGGCGGGGCCGATCCACAACAAAGGCCTGCTGACTCTGAGCAGCTATCTCGGGCGCGTTTACGCGCAGGACATGCCGCTGACGCTTTCCGCCCGGCTGTCGTTCGAGCAGAATTACGGCGGCATCGACGGCGACAGCGCTTCGTCCACCGAGCTGTACTGCCTGCTTTCCTCGCTGGCCGACGTGCCGATCGCGCAGAACATCGCCGTGACCGGCTCGGTCGATCAGTTCGGCAACATCCAGCCGATCGGCGGCGTCAACGAGAAGATCGAGGGCTTCTTCAGCTACTGCCTCGCGCGCGGCCTGACCGGCTCGCAGGGCGTGCTGATCCCATGGCAGAACGAGCGGCATTTGATGCTCAATCACGACGTGGTCGAAGCGATCCGCCGCAAGCAGTTCCATATCTGGTCCGTGAAGACGATCGACGAAGGCATCGAGCTCCTGACCGGCCGCCCGGCCGGAAAGCGCCGGGCCGACGGGACGTATCCGGAGGATTCGATCCACGGGCGGGCGATGGCGAAGCTGAAACGCTGGATCGAAAAGAGCGCCGCCCTGAGCAGAGGCCAGAAGGGGAACGCGCCTTCCGCCCTCTCCCGGGAGCGAAAACAATGAGCCGGGTCGACGTGGGCAAAAAAGTTGCGCCCGGACGGATCGAAGCGCCGTCGATCACGGCCGTGCTGGAGATTCTGGAGCAGCTCTGGAAACAGGGGACGGACTCGGCCAAAATCGTCTATGAAGAGCCGCTCGACGGGCTGATCGAGACGGTGCTGTCGCAGAACACCAACGACCGCAACCGCGACATGGCCTTCGAGCGCCTGAAATCCCGGTACGGCAGCTGGGATCGCGTCGCCGCGCTGCCGCAGGACCGGATCGCCGAGGCGATCAAGCCGGCGGGAATCTGCAACAACAAAGCGGCGACGATCCTGCGCGTGCTGAAAACCGTGAAAGAGCGCTTCGGCGAATATTCGCTCAAACGCCTGAAAAGCGGTACGCCCGCCGCGGCCTGGGATTTTATGACGCACATCCAGGGCGTCGGCCCGAAAACGGCCGCCTGCGTGCTCGCTTTCGATCTCGGTTTTCCGGCCTTTCCCGTGGACACGCATGTGGCGCGCATCTCGAAGCGGCTCGGCTGGGCCGACGCCAAAGAGACGCCTGCGGAGATCCAGGCCCGCCTCGAACGGCTTGTGCCCGACGGGATGAAGTGCGCCGGGCACCTGGACGTGATCCAGCACGGAAAAAACATCTGCAAGGCCCGAGCGCCGAAGTGCGGCGAATGTCCCCTCAGGGGCATCTGTCCTTCCAGCGAAGCCTGACGAAAAAAAAGGAGTTCCCCGGTATTTTTCGGGGAACTCCTTTTTTCTGTCTGTGCGTAAGCTTTGAGGCGTGATAGAATATTTTCAGTCAGTCGCCGATATTTCCCGCCTTGACACTGAACGGCGGGGAATCGTTCACGCAAAGGGGGAACGACCATGGAAGAACTCAACTTGTTTGAAAGCGAGCAGACGCAGCCTCTTGCCGCCCGCCTCAGGCCGCGGAGCCTGGACGAGTTCGTCGGGCAGACGCACCTGCTGGGGCCGGATAAAATCCTGCGCCGCCTGATCGTCAACGATACCATTTCCTCGATGATCTTCTGGGGACCGCCGGGCGTCGGCAAAACCACGCTGGCCCGCATCATCGCCAACCAGACCAAGGCGGAGTTCATCAACTTTTCGGCGGTGACCAGCGGCATCAAGGAAATACGCACCGTGATGCAGCAGGCCGAGAGCAACCGCGCTTTCGGCGGCAAGACCATCGTCTTCGTCGACGAGATCCACCGTTTCAACAAGGCGCAGCAGGACGCCTTCCTGCCGTTCGTCGAGAAAGGGAGCATCATCCTCATCGGCGCGACGACGGAAAATCCCTCCTTTGAGGTCAACGGCGCTCTTCTGTCCCGCTGCAAGGTCTTCGTGCTGCAGGCGCTCACAACGGATGAGCTGGTCTCTTTGCTGCAGCGGGCGCTTGCCGACCCGCGCGGCTTCGGCCGCCAAAACGTGCGCATCGCTCCCGAACTGCTGGAAATGATCGCCAACTTCGCCAACGGCGACGCCCGTTCGGCCCTGTCAACGCTGGAAATGGTCGTGTTGAACGGCAATCGTGCCGACGGCGAAACCGAGGTCACGCCGGAGGTGCTGGAGCAGTGCCTCTCCAAGAAATCGCTGCTGTACGACAAAAAGGGCGAAGAACATTACAACCTCATCTCGGCGCTCCACAAGTCGATGCGCAATTCCGACCCCGACGCCGCGGTTTACTGGCTGGCGCGAATGCTCGAGGCGGGAGAAGACCCGCTCTACGTGGCGCGCCGGATCGTGCGCTTCGCCAGCGAAGACGTCGGGCTGGCCGATCCGAGAGCGCTGGAACTGGCGGTGGCGGCCTATCAGGCCTGCCATTTCCTCGGCATGCCCGAGTGTTCCGTCCATCTCACCCAAGCGGCCGTCTACCTCTCGCTGGCGCCCAAGTCGAACGCCCTCTACCGCGCCTATGAGTCGGCCCGGCACGACGCGATCTCCCAATTGGCCGAGCCCGTCCCGCTCGTGATCCGCAACGCTCCGACCAAGCTGATGAAGGAGCTCGATTACGGCAAAGGCTACCAGTACGCCCACGACGCCGCGGAAAAATTGACCGGCATGCAGTGCCTGCCGGATTCGCTGCTGGGAAAAACTTATTACGAACCGACGGAGCAGGGGCTTGAAGCGAAGTACAAAGCGCGCCTCGAGTTCATCAAAGATTGGAAAGCCAAGCACGGCAGTTGACGCGGTTTAAAAGAAAACCCCGTCGTGCGGCGCGTCCAGCGCATCACACGACGGGATCGGCATCTCGGCGGTGGTGCTCAGAGCGGGACTCGAACCCGCACGGCGCAATGCCAGGGGATTTTAAGTCCCCAGTGTCTACCGATTCCACCATCTGAGCCCTTTCAATTACTCAAGAATCATACCATAGGTTGAATGACGTCTCAAGATATTTTTGCTTCCGCGACGCGTATTTCCGCTCGCGAAATCCGCCGGGATGGGGATACGAAATCGATGCAAATTGCGCGAAGGTCTGGGGCTGATTGTGTTTTGCGCTTCCGTGTGCTAAAGTGAAAATGAAATGGAGTCTTAAAAGTTATTTCCTATAATATCAGTCGGGAGGCACGATCACATGGAAAAATGGAAGGACGAACTGACAGAGCAGCTTGCTTCTGCGTTTCTTTCCCTGAACACGGTGGAAGAAGTGTATGATTTTCTCGAAGATGTGGCGACCATCGGCGAAATCAAGGCTCTTTCACAACGCTTGGAAGTGGCGCGATTGTTGCGCCAGAATCACACGTATCCGCAAATAGCGCAAAGGACCGGCGCCAGTACGGCGACGATCAGCCGCGTGCGTAAATTTCTCGACTACGGCGCCGACGGGTATGGAATCGTGCTGAATAGACTCGAAGAGAACGGGAAAAAGCGTCGCGAATAAAAAATGACCTTCAATACGCCAGGGCTGTCGGCACTATGGACGGCCCTGGCGTATATTTAAGAGGCGGCGCTCATTTAAAAACATTATAGGACTTTTAGCCTGAAAAATTTATCCCTCCAGAGCATGCCGGGGGACCCAGTTGGAAAACGCCGTGGGCAGCGGGCATAAAAGATTGTAATCCAGGCGAACTGTGTTAGAATAGGCGTGCTACATAAAAAATAAAAGGTAGCGCTATTTTTTACTCTTTGAATTGGAGGATGAGGATATGGATATGGCTTCGTTGAAAATTCCACCGGAACTGACGCCTGTCATCGCTTTTCACGGACATCTCTGTCCCGGCCTGCTGATCGGCTGGCGCGCTTCTCGAATGGCAATGAAGCTGCTGAATCTGTCCCGCGACGTGGATGAGGAAATTGCAGCGATCGTCGAAAACGACGCCTGCGGCGTGGATGCGGTACAAGCCGTCCTCGGCTGCACTTTTGGAAAGGGAAATTTCATTTTTCGCGACTACGGCAAGCATGCGTACACGGTCTTTCGTCATTCCGACGGCAGCGGCGTGAGGCTCGTTTACCGTTCTCCCGAAAGCGAACTTTCACGTGACGAGCATACGCGCCGTCTTTTAACCGAATCGGACGAAGTCCTGTTCGACGTGAAGAAGCCCGAAGAGGCGATCCCGCAGAGAGCGCGCATTCATGACTCGGAAAACTGTTCCGTCTGCGGCGAGAAAGTCATGGTCACCCGCCTCGAGACGCGCGCGGACGGGCGAAAAGTCTGCGTGCCGTGCGCGGCGAAGCTTCGGAGGATGGCGCAATGAAAATTCGAACGAAATATCTTGCGTTCCTTGCGGCGCTCATACTGTGCGCGTCTGCGGCCTGCGGCGCGGAAATGACGGTGACCGACTGCCTCGGACGTTCCGTAACCGTCCCCGCCGCGCCGGAACGGATCATTGGCTCCGGCTCCGGCGCCTTGAGGCTGCTGACCTACCTTCAGGCGAACGATCGCGTGATCGCGGTGGATTCCATCGAGAAACGCAACGATCCGCCGCCGGGCAAAGCCTCGCGCCCTTATGCTCTGGCTCATCCTGAGTTTGCCGGTCTGCCTCTTTTCGGCGAGTTTCGCGGCAAGGACAATCCCGAACTGATTGCCGGACTTTCCCCGCAACCGCAGGTGATTTTCAAAGTGTCGCCTCTTTCCGGTCCTCATCCCGACCAGCTGACGGCCAAAACGGGGATCCCCGTGATCGGCCTGGAATACGGAAATCTGAGCGACAAAAAGGTACAGTTCTACGCGACGCTGCGGCTGATGGGGAAAGTTCTTGACAAGGAACAGCGGGCGGAAGAAGTGGTGGCCTTCTTCGAAGGTCACTTGGCGGAACTGCGCCGGAGGACTGCCGGCATTCCCGAAGAAGAACGCAGAAGCTGCTATATCGGCGGCGTATCCATGCGCGGCACTCATGGGTTCACCTCGACGGAGATCGGCTATCCGCCGTTCCTCTACACCGGCGCGAAAAACGTGGCCGCCGACGGTTCCGGCAAATCGGAGACGGTCAGCGTCGCCAAGGAAAAAATCCTGCAATGGGATCCCCAAGTCGTTTTCATGGACATCAACACGCTGCGGGCGAAAGGGGAGGCCGGCGGACTCCGGCAGCTCAGTTTCGATCCCGTCTACGTCGAACTGTCGGCCGTCAAAAGCGGCGAAATCTGGAGCGTGCTTCCCTACAACTCGTACACGATCAATTACGGTTCCGTGCTGGTCAACAGCTATTTCGTGGGAAAAACTCTCTATCCCGAGCGTTTCGCCGACGTCGAGATCGCGTCCGTCGCCGACGAGATCTATTCTTTCCTTGTCGGAAAACCGCTCTACGCTCAGATCAGCGAAGCCCTTTCCGGCAAAATTTTCTCCCGTCTGAACCTTGAAGGGAAATAAGCCGTGCTTCGGCGGGAACGTCTCCCTTCGTTGGCGTACGAAGCCTACGTCGGCCGTAAAAAACTTTTCCTTCTCGGATTGGGCGGGCTTTGTTTGCTTCTCGGCCTGCTGTCCGTCGCCTGGGGAGCCGTCAGGATCCCCGTCTCCGAGGTGATCGAGGTCCTTCTCGGCGGCGGGGGAGGGCGGGGCAAGGTGATCGTCGTGAATATCCGCCTGCCCCAGACTCTGGCCGCCATGCTGGCGGGAGGCGGGCTGTCGCTCGCGGGAGTGGCCATGCAGGCGGTGCTGCGCAATCCATTGGGCTCTCCGTTCACGTTGGGGATCTCCAACGCGGCCGCTTTCGGCGCGGCCTTTTCGATCATCGTTCTCGGGTCGGGGACGATGCAGAGTTCCGCGGCGGACGCCGTGACGATCATGAATCACTGGCTCACGACGGGGGCGGCGTTCGCCGCCGCGCTCGTTTGCATGGGCGTCGTGCTTTTTATCGTCTCCGCGACGGGCGGCGCCGGCGAAGTCATGGTGCTGGCGGGCGTGGCTTTGAGTTCGCTGTTTATCGCCGGGACCATGTTTCTTCAGTATTTCGCCGACGACGCCCAGCTGGCGGCTACCGTCTTCTGGACTTTCGGCGACGTCTCGCGCGCGTCGTGGCGCGAGATCCCCATGATGTCGGCTCTGTTGGCTCTTTCTTCGGCGTTGTTCTTTTACAGGCGCTTCGATCTGAACGCTTTGTGCTGCGGCGATGAGACCGCCCTGTCGCTGGGCGTCTCGGCTTTCCGGGTCCGTCTCGAAGCCATGGTCGTGGCATCGCTGCTTGCGGCCGTCATGGTCGCGTTTCTCGGCGTGATCGGTTTCGTCGGGCTTGTCTGTCCTCATATGCTGCGTCGTTTTCTCGGGGGCGATCATCGTTTCCTGATTCCCGGCTCGGTCCTGCTGGGAGCGGCCCTTTTGACGGGCGCCGACATGGGAGCGCGGCTTCTGCTCGCGCCGCGTCTTCTTCCCGTCTCCGTCTTTACGGCGTTCATGGGCGCGCCGGTATTTCTGGCCCTGCTGATGAAAAGGAGAGCGAAAAGATGACGCTGTCGGTAATGAAGCTTTCTTTTGCCTATGGACGCGACGAAGTTTTGAAGGACGTGAGTTTTTCTCTGGAACAGGGAGAGATCGTCGCGCTGCTCGGTCCAAACGGCACGGGGAAAACTACGCTGCTGCGGGCCGTCAACGGAATCCTTCGTTCCTCGAAAGGAACGGTCCTGCTCGACGGCCGTTCGATGGGGTCGTGCCCGCGGCGCGAGCGGGCGAAACTCTTCGGTTACGTTCCTCAGCGGGACGAACCGCAGCATCTGACCGTTTTCGACGCGGTCCTGCTCGGCCGTCGTCCTCACATCGCGTGGACCGTGAAGAAAGAAGACGTCGAAAAAGTGGGAACGGTCCTGCGCGCCCTGTCTCTCGAAAATTTTTCCCTGCGTTTCCTCGACGAGCTGAGCGGCGGCGAGTTTCAAAAAGTTTCCCTTGCCCGTGCGCTTGTTCAGGAACCGGAAGTTTTGCTGCTTGACGAGCCGACGAGCAGTCTGGACCTGAAAAACCAGATCGATATGCTGCGGACGCTGCGGCGGATCGTCCAAAAACAGAACGTGGCGATCCTGATGTCGATCCACGATCTGAACACGTCTCTGCGCGCCGCCGACCGCCTGCTTTTTCTGCGCGACGGCGCCGTCTGCGGCAGCTGCCGGCCGTCGGAAGTATCGGCCGGCCTGATCGGCGACGTTTACGGGATTCCCGTAGACGTGATCGTACACGACGGCGCGCCCTTGGTGGTCCCGCGCCTGCGGGGAGGTTCCGGTCTCCGCGCATGACGCCGCCCTTTGCTTTGTGAAAAAAACAATGACGCGGAACAAAAAAACGGCGTGGAAGGATTAACTTCCAACGCCGTTTTTTTTGTCCGCACACGCTTTTCCCTTGCGCGCGCCGTGCTTCGAGGTTCTAAATGTAGCTGGCCGCGGCGAGGATCTTGCGGGCTTCTTCTTCTTTCGTTTTGTTGAGCTTGACGACGGGGCCGGTGCAGCCCATCGAGCTTTCGGCGTAAATGCCGTGCTTCCACAGCTCGCGCACGGCGTCTTCGATCGCGAGCACGTCGACGCCGTGGATTTCTTCGTCGGTCGGCTCGGCCGCCGGGGCCTTGATTTCTTCCTCGGCCGCGGCCGGTTTTGGCATGAAGCTGGCGATGATTTCCTCGAGGCCGCAGCCTTTGGCCGCTTCGACTTCCCTGGCGACGAGTTCGGGAAGTTTGCCCGCCGCCGCGGCGCCGCAGTAGGCGACGGCGTTGGCGATCACGGGCGCGCCCGAAGCGCGCGAGATGATGTTGACGACGTGTTTCCATCCTTCGCCGGCGGAAGGGCCGTAGCCCCAGCCCAGCGCCTCGTACGAACCGCCGGTGCTGAACGAGGAAAACATCTTCATCAGCACGTTGCCGGTGAGCGTATCGCAGACGCACACGTCGACGACGCCCTGAAGGATGTCGTTGCCGCGCAGGACGGAACCGCCGTCGGCGCGTTTACTCTCGCCGAAGGTGATGTCGTAGCCGTTTTCCTTGAGCTTGCGCAGCGCCTTGAAGACGACCTGGGCGCCTTCGACGTTGAGAATCCCCACGGTGGGGTTCGTCTTGCCGATAGACTTGGCGACGGCGATGCCGTACACGGTGTTGCGGATCATGGCTTCGACGCGGTTGATGGCGCTGGTGCCGGTGGTGGAGGCAACGATCATGTCGCGGCCGCACGCGGGCGTGAAAACGCGGCCGATCGTGGTCACGCCCATGGGGAACGGATGGTGCATGGCGACGATGCCGGCAACCTTGCCGCTGTCCATGGCGTCGTCCATGCCTTTTTCCAAGTCGATCTCGCAGTCGTTGGTTTCGATCCATTCGAGGTCGTCGAAACCTTCGACTTTTTTAGGGCCGATCATCACGACCTGGATGTTGGGATTCTGGCGCTGGGCGAGGCGTGCGGCGTTGGCGATTTCTTCGGAGCCGTGCTCGCTGCCATTCGCCTGCAGGCCGACGCGGACGCGGGGGCCGCCGTGAGCGGCGGAATCGATGATCTCGGAAAGAGCTTCACCGATGAGCTTGCGAACGTCAGACATACAAAGGCCTCCTTACTTCTTGAGATCTGCTGCGATTTCGGAAAGAGACTCCAACAGCAGGCTCTTGATGTCGTCCTTGCTCACTGCCGCCGCCACGGGCGCGGGTTTTTCAAGCAGGAACGAAGCGCCGTCGGCGAGGTTGGTCAGGCGGGCAAGGAACAGGCTGCCCTTGCCGATGATCATGGCGCGGCTGATCTTGCCTTCCTTGATCCAATCGGCGGCGGGGCCGATAAAAGGCGCTCCGGCGGGGATGTGCCCCTGAGTGTGGGCGAAGCCGTGCAGTCCCTTCTCCTTGACGAAGGTCATCATGTCCTTCTTCTCGATGCTCTTCTTCATGACGGCCAGAGCGGCGATCATTTTGATGTTGGCGAGCGGCACGTTGCCGGCGCCGGCAGGTTCGGTGATTTCGGGGATATGAAGTTCGGCGCCGAACTTGTCGACGTCCGCGAACGTCAGGCCGGCCCTCTGAAGCGGCTCCCAGGTGAGAGCCTGCGTGACGGCCTGAGGCGAAGCGCCCGCGCCGACGGAGTGTTTGCCGAGGACGTCGAGGCGCATTTCGGCGCTGACGCCGTCGCAGGGCGTGATCAGGATCGCGAACGAGCCGAGGCAGTCCTCGAGAGCGGGCATGTCCTTCTTGACGTGATCGCGGCTGTTCATGTAAAGCTTGGGGATGGCGCCGCCGGCCAGGACGACGACGTTCTTGCGGGCGCCGGCGGCGACCTGAGACGCGCCGTTGATCATGGCGTTGACGGGACCGGCGCAGAAACCACGCACGTCGCAGCCGCTGGCGTTCACGCAGCCGGCGATCTCGGCGATGGCCTTGGCGAAGTTGCCGCCGGCGCGCTGGCAGGCGTCGCCCGCGCCTTCCTCGGAGCACTCGATCACGAAATCGACTTCTTCCGGTTTCAGCCCGGTGTTGTGCAGCAGATGGAGGAGGGCGAGGACGGAACCGGCTTTGCTGGCAAGGTTTTCGAGCAGAACGTGGGCGAACAGATTGTCGTCCACGGTGTGGGCCGCACGCGCCATGCCGACGACCTTGCCGTCGAAATACAGCGGCAGGACCTGAGTGTGGTCGCCGCTCTTGAGGTGCTCTTCGATCTCGGCACGATCGTGCCCGGCCTCGAGGCGGGCGAGGATGGACTCGGTGATCAGTTCGTGCTTGGAGAGTTTTTCGCGGACGGAGGCGGCAAAGTCCTTTTCGAGCCAGATCAGGTCGAAGACGTCGCAGATGTCGAGCAGGCCGAGGAACTCGTCTTCGGGCATGATCTCGCCGTATTTGCCGAAACGGGGCGCTTCGAGATTGTAGTTCTCGTACATGGGCGTGGGCTGCGCATCAAGATCCTCGAGAGGCAGCGCTCCGATGTACGTCATATTGGGAGCATATCCCTTCGCCTGTTCGTAGGTCTGAAGATGCTTGGGAAGAGCCTGGAGATACTCTTTTTCGCCTTCACCGGCCGTATAGGGCGTGTTGCCGTAGTGGAGCCCCAGCTGGGGAACATGCTCAAGGCAGTACGCGGAACCTTTGATTGCAACTCTGGACATTACTGAAAATACCTCCTCAAGGATTTTGTGGAGCGAAAGTTTATGGCAAGAACTTTGCCTTGTAACCGACGCTATTATAATACAAGATGTCGCAATAAAAACCAAGAGCCTCGATTTTTCAAACGACGATGAAAGCTTTTATGTTTTTTGCTGAAATTGCCTTTTGTCCTTTTACGGCAAGCGTTTACAGTTTTTATAATTGCAGTGATATTTTGATGAGAAGAGATTTCTTTTACCATGAAATGAGGCCTGTAAAAACACGATGGACGACAAAATCGAGCAAATATGAAAAGAGGCGGTGTCGAGCCGCCTCTCCCTATAATCATCGTCTCTGAATTATTTGACGAAGACAAGTTTGTTCGATTGATCGGGTTGAATGTCGTTTGTTTTGAGCTGATAGCCCTGGCTTGTCATGAAACGGGTAACGTTCGTAATCGACGTCGGGTTATCGAGAAAAACTTCGATTTCTTTTTCTCCCGTCGCCGCCGCTTTTTTGGCCTCGACCACAGGCTGGGGACAGGAAAGTCCGCGCGCATCAACAACCATTTTTTTCTCCTCCTTAAGCCTTTCTGCGCATCACAAAACCGACGCACAGACAGAAAACCATGCCGATGACGAAAGCCGCGGGGGCGTGCGCGCCGATCCCGGCGCCGCTGCTGGCGAGCCCAAAGTTATGGGCCACCGCCGCGCCCGCGATCATGCCAAAGACGAAGACAGCGGCGTCGCCGTCGCCTTCGCCGGCCATGACCAGCTGGCGCCCGGGGCACCCTCCGGCCAGAGTGAAGCACAGACCGGAAAGGACCATGCCGAGGAAGTTCCAGAGAGAATCGGTGTGAGCCACTGGCTGACCGGCAAATCCGGATTTGAAGCTCCCCAGCACGAAGTTCATGCCGAACGCGGCAACCAGCAGGGCGACAATGCCCCAGAACAGGTAGCCGTCGCGGGCGAGGACAAGATCCCTGAGCGCTCCGATCGTGCAGAAGCGGCTGCGCTGCGCGAGCCAGCCGACCAAAAGCATCACGGCCAGACTGACATACCATGGCGCGTGCATCGAGCCGGGCCCCTTTTCGGAGAAGAAAATCGGTCCCGTTCCCTCGGCCCCCAGCTTGGGAGCGATCAGCAGCAGCGCCAGCAGCCCCAACGCGAACAGCGGCATCATCAAACCGGATAATTTCGCTTCGGCCGGCGCGGGATAGGCTCTACCCAAATTGTAGTTGGAACTGATAAAATAAATGCCGATCAAAATCCCCACGAAAAGTCCGGCAATGCCGTAAAGGGCGTTGAAATCGCCTCCCGCCAAGCGGAGGTACGCTCTCCAGGGGCAGCCTAAAAAGATCAGCGCCCCGATGGAAGCGAAAATGCCGAGCAGAAAGCGCACGGCGGGGGCCGATCCCGCGCGCGGCTTGAACTCCTTGAACGCCAGCGCGGAACCGAAAGCGCCGAGGATCAGGCCGATGATCTCCGGACGGATATACTGGACCACCGCCGCCCTGTGAAAGCCCAGCGCCCCGGCGATATCGCGCTCGAAACAGGCAACGCAGATCCCCATATTGCCCGGGTTCCCCAGAAGCACGAGAACCGGCGCAAGTATGCCCACGGCAAGACCTGCGATAACGGGGCCCAACCGCGACACCATGAGAGAATCAAAATTTTTCAATGACAACCGCCTCCTGCGATGAAATGAAGTTTGAACAAGGCATAGTATAAATAACTATCATTGACCTTATTCTTGTTCTTTAGTATATTCGAAAAAAGCCGGAAGTCAAATTATCAAAACGCATGAATAAAACCCTTGCATAAATTCATAATCTATAAGGAGTTCTGTATAATGAAATGTCTTGCGACCTTTGACGTCACCAGTATGGCCCTGATGTTCGAGAAACAATGCCGCCGCGCCGGTTTCGACGTGAGGATCGTCCCCGTGCCCCGGCAGATCTCGGCGAGCTGCGGGCTGGCTTGTTCCTATCCCTGCGACCGTGAAAGCGAGATCATGCAGCTCTGCGAAAAGGGCAGGATCGAAATTTCCGGGACGCATCGCATGGCAGACTGACGTTTAACGGAAATCCCGCCTTGACTTGAGAGAAAATGTGCGATGCATTATACTGCAACCGTGCGAAGCGCGTTCCCGCGTTTTCATGCGGATAAAATTTTGGAGAAGAGAGAATGCTTGACAGAAAGTTGATCGAGATGATGTACGATACGGCGGTGAAGAGCGGGCGGCAGGGCGCTCGTTCGGCGGCGGCGGTTTACCGGCGGATGCTTGAAATGCCGCTGGGCGCGCAGATGTCGGTCCGGTTCCTGGAAGGCGAAGATTTTATCGTCACATGCCGCAAAGAAGGTTACGAGCTTGCGTAATCCCCAAAAGAAAATCGATGTGGAGCGGCTGAATTCCGGATCCTTTACGATTGCCGACGCCATGGGGCTGTCGCGCGGACCGGCTCGTCCAGCCGTGAAAGAGACGCCTCGCGCCGACACCGAACCGGCGCCGGTCAGCGCGCTTGAGACGGCGCCGTTGAGGCTTTTCCTGGAACGCAAGGGCAGAAGCGGGAAAACCGTCACCCGGCTCGCCGGCCTGCCGCTGGGAGAACGGAGCGGCCGCCTTGTCAAGGAACTGAAATGGGATTTGGGCTGCGGCGCCGCGTTTGAAGAGGACGCTGTTTTCTTTCAGGGCGATCAGCGGGCGCGCTTGCTGAATCTTCTGAAGGATCTCGGCGCGCGGAATGTGAAGATCGTTTGATGCGGAGAGGATTTTTGTCTTATAATGGTTTTATAGAACGATGATCGGAAAATTCCATGCGGAGGGATAAAAGACGATGTTGTTTGACGAAGCTGTAAAAATAAATTCTTTTCAATGGGAAAAACTGCCGCAGGCGGAAGAGCGGCAGCTGAACAAAGCCGCGCAAGTCTGCAAGGGCCTCGCGGTGGCGATGGTCGCCCGCGCCAACAGCGGGCACCCCGCGGGGGCGCTCTCCAGCATGAAAATGTACATGGCCGCCTACGGCGCTGCGAACGTGTCGCCACAAAACTGCGACTCGCTCGACCGCGATTTCGTCGTGGTCAGCCACGGGCACACCTCGGCCGCGGCGTATGCGACCCTGGCGTATTACGGATTTGTGGACGCGTTCGACGCCGTGAACGAGTTTCGCCGAACGGGCAGCCGCTTTCAGGGACACGTCGAGCGCATGGTCCCCGGCATCGACTGGGGTTCCGGCTGTCTCGGCCAGGGGCTGTCTGCGGGAGCGGGGTTCGCCCTGGCGCAGAAGGCGCGCGGCTACGACGGCCGCGTCTACGTTCTGATGGGGGACGGCGAGCAGCCGAAAGGGCAGATCGCCGAAGCGCGCCGCTTGATCGCGGCTCGAAAACTGACCAGCGTGACGGCGCTGATCGACGTCAACGACATCCAGATCTCCGGGCGCTGCGGCGACGTCATGCCCGCGCATATCAAGGAGCTCTGGGAAGCCGACGGCTGGCAGACGCTCCTGTGCGACGGCGATTCGTTCGCGGAGCTGTACGTCGCTTTGAAGGCGGCGCGCGCCGCCGGGCGCCCGACGGCGATCCTCTGCCGGACGACTATGGGCAAGGGCGTTTCCTTTATGGAAGACACGCCCGACTATCACGGCAAGGCCGCTTCGGGCGACCTCTACCGGCAAGCGATGAAAGAGCTGGGACAGCCGGATCTCGTCGCGTTGGCCGCGGAGCACAAAAAAGCGAAGTTCAGCGCCGCGCGCGCCGTCGAACCGCTTGAAGCGGTCCTCGATCTGGGCGCAGCGAAGGTCTACGGCCCCGCCGACACGACGGACAACCGCTCCGCCTTCGGCTCGGCGTTGGCGGAAGTGGGGCAGCTCAACTACAAAAAGACCGGGCGCGCCCCCGTGCTCGTTTTCGACTGCGACCTCGCCGGTTCGGTCAAGACCGGCGAATTTGCGAAAAAATGCCCGGACAACTTCATCCAGTGCGGCATTCAGGAGAACACCACGGCCACGGCCGCCGGAGCGGCGTCTGCCGGCGGCGTCGTGTCAGTCTGGGCGGACTTCGGCGTTTTCGGCCTGGCGGAAGCCTACAACCAGCAGCGCATGAACGACGTCAACCGCGCCGGCGAGAAACTCGTCCTCACCCACGTGGGCCTCGACGTGGGCGAAGACGGCATGACGCATCAGTGCATCGACTACGTTTCGCTGATGTCGAACTTCTTCAACTGGAAGCTGGTCGTTCCCGCCGATCCCAATCAGACCGACCGCGCGACGCGCTGGGCGCTGAAAACGGCGGGCAACGTCTGCCTGGCGATGGGGCGCAGCAAACTGCCGGCGCTCTGCGCGAACGGCAAGCCGCTGTTGGCGCGCGATTTCACGTACGGCGAAGCCGTCAAAGTCCGCGAGGGCAAGGACGCCGCCATCCTGGCGCTGGGGGCGATGGCGGGGCGCGCCGTGCAGGCGGCGGAGCTGCTTGCCGAAAAAGGCGTCGAAACGGCGGTCTACGCCGTCTCGTGCCCGCTGGAGATCGACGAGAGAGCGTTGACGGAAGCGTTTCAGACCGGTACGGTGTTGACCGTCGAAGATCACAATGTCGTCAGCGGCATGGGCAGCCTCTGGCTGGCCCGCGCCGAAGAACTGGGACTGCATTCCGTCGCGCGCCGTTTAGGCGTGCATCGTTACGGCGATTCCGGCCCGAGCGAAGAAGTGTACGCCGCCATGGGGCTTTCCGCGGACAAAATCGCAGAATCTCTCGAGGAACTGAAAAAAGTCGCGCGCTAAGAGCTGTCGATGGAAGAAAAATTACTGTTCCACGCCTGCTGCGGTCCCTGCGCGACCACCGGCGTCCACGCCCTGACGGAGGAGGGATGGAACATCGCGCTTTATTTTTACGGCGGCAATATCCAGCCCCGCGACGAATGGCAGAGAAGGCTGGAAGCACTGCGCAAGCTGGCGGATTCGTATCGTATCCCCCTGATCGTCCGCCCCTACGACACGTCGGAATGGGACCGCCGCACGGCGGGATTGGAAAACGAGCGGGAAGGCGGCCGCCGCTGCGAGCGGTGCATCCGTCTGCAGCTGGAAAGCGCCGCCCAAAAAGCGGCCGAGCTTTCCCTGACGACGCTTTGCACCAGCCTGACGCTCAGCCCGCAGAAACATCCCCGACTGATCAACGCATGGGGCGCCGAGCTCGCCGGCCGTTACGCGCTGGACTGGGAAGGGCGAATCTGGAGAAAGAAGGACGGGCAGCTCTTTTCCGTTCGGGAATGCAAGCGGCTGGGCCTTTACCGGCAAAATTACTGCGGCTGCCGTTACAGCATGGAGCGCCTCAATCATTTTTAGGAGCGTGAAGATCGTATGCCTCTTGAAAGTTACATGGAGAAACGTCTTGCCTGTCTGAGAAAGAAACTGCTGGAAGAAAAACTCGACGCGTTGCTTTTGATCGATTCCGAGTCGAACGGCTGGGAGAATCTGTTTTATTACAGCGGCTTTCGCGGCTCGTCCGCCGTCGTCGTGGTGACGCAGGAGCGGTCGTTCCTCGCCACGGATTCGCGCTATCTGACGCAGGCCGCGCAGCAGTCGCCTTTCGAGATCCGCGCGGTGAAGACGGGAGAGAGCCAGGTCGCGACGGCCGGACGGCTTCTTGACGAACTGAAAATCCGCCGCTGCGGCTACGACGGCGCCATGCTCTGTGCGCAGACCTATCTGGCGCTCAGTTCGTTTGCCGTCGAATGGCGCGATTTTTCGGCGGCGATGGCCGAGCAGCGGCGGCATAAGGACGCCCGCGAAATCGAGCTGATCGCCAAAGCGGCCGATATCGCTTCCGCCGCGTATCTGGAAACGTTGCCGCTGGTCAGGCCCGGCATGAAGGAAAAGGAGTTCGCGAAGCTTCTTGAATTGAACATCGCCCGCCACGACGGCGAAGGCGTGTGGCACAAAAGCGAGATGATCGTCGCTTCCGGCGTTCGCAGCGCCATGCCGCACGGCGTGGCCGGCTCGAAAAAAATGGAGCTCGGCGAGCAGGTCACCGTCGATTACGGCGCGATCTTCGGCGCTTACATGTCCGACATCACCCGCAACTTTTCACTCGGCGCGGTGAAAGACGCCGAGTTTCTGGAGATCCACGAAGTTCTCCTGAAAGCCCACCGGGATTCCGCGGCGCTGCTGAAGCCGGGCGCGCGCGGCTGCGACGTTCACGCGGCGGCCGTCGCGGTCATCGCCGACGCCGGCTACGGCGCGTATTTCGGGCATGGTCTCGGGCACAGCTTCGGCCTGGAAATCCACGAAGCGCCGCGCCTTTCGCCGCTGTACCAGGGAACGCTTCGATGCGGCGACGTGATCACGATCGAGCCGGGCATTTACATTCCCGATCGCGGCGGCCTGCGCGTCGAAGACGATTACCTGATCACGGAGAACGGCGCGCGCCGCCTTTCCGCCAACTTGCCGCAGGAGTTCGTTCATCTGCCGCTGTGATCGATAAACTTGAATCATCGTCATAACGGTGGCGGCCGGAAAATTTATATGATAGAATTTCAGTAGTGTTTCACAGATACGATATGGGGGGAGAAAAAAATGAAAAAATACGTGTGTTCTGTGTGTGGGTGGGAATACGATCCGGCAGTGGGCGATCCCGATAACGGCATCGCGCCCGGCACGGCCTTCGAAGATCTTCCCGAGGATTTTGTCTGCCCCGTCTGCGGCGTGGGCAAGGATCAGTTCGAAGCGGCCGAATAAATTCAGGCGCGCAAAAAGAGACTCTCGAGATTATCCAATCCCGAGAGTCTCTTTTTGCGTTGCCCCGTTCGCCGAGCGGGCAGGAGACGAGCGGAAAGACGCGGCTCTTTTCGGAGAACGCTTTATTTCGTCGCCCGTTCGAGTATAATTGACAAGAAGCGATTCTGAAATGTGCTCGTGGAGGTTTTTTCAGTGTACGGTTTTGCCATGAAAGTTTACGGGTGTCAAATGAATCAGTACGACGCCGACAAAATCAGAACGGCGCTCGTCGCGCGCGGAGCTTACGAAACCGCGGAAGAAGGCGCCGACGCGATCATTTTTATCGGCTGCAGCATCCGCGACAAAGCGGAGCATAAAGTTTGGAGCGAATTGGGCCATTACGAAGAACGCTGGCGCAAAGAGAGACGTCCCGTCGTCGCCATGACGGGCTGTATCGCCCAAAACGTGGGCGTCGATATGTCCAGACGTTACCCGTGGATCCGCGTCGTTTCCGGCCCTCGGCACATCGGCCTGGTCCCTGACGCGCTGGAAACGGCGATGTCGGGCGACGAGAAAATCGTCCTGCTCGACGACGATCCCCGCGAACTGCACGAACTCCGTTTCGCCCCGCTGGAACGCCAGTTCCCCTGGAAAGCTTCGGTGATGATCTCGCACGGCTGCGACAATTTCTGCACCTACTGCATCGTCCCTTACGTGCGCGGACGATTCGCTTCCCGCAGCCCCCGGGAAATCATGAGCGAGGCGGAACAGCTTGTCGAGGGGGGCGTCAAAGAGATCTGCCTGCTCGGGCAAAACGTCGACACTTACGGTAAAGATCTCGACCGTTACAGCTTCGCCGATTTGCTGAACGACGTCGCCCATATCAAAGGGCTGGAGCGTCTGCGCTTCATGACGTCGTATCCGACGGATTTCACGAAAGACGTCGTCGACGCGATCGCCGGGAACGCCAACATCTGTCCTGCGATCAACCTGCCGATCCAGGCGGGCAGCGACCGGATCCTGAAAGCGATGAACCGGCGCTACACAGTGGAAGAATATGCGAAAGTCGTTGATTGCATTCGGTGCGGCCTGCCCGAAGTCGGCCTGACCTCCGACCTCATTGTCGGTTTCCCGAGCGAGACGGAAGACGATTTCGCCTGTTCCATGGAAGCGCTGGAACGCTTTCGTTTCGATCAGGTCCATACCGCGGCCTATTCGCGCCGGCAGGGGACGCCCGCCGCCGCGATGAAGGACCAGGTCCCCGAAAGCGTAAAAAATCGGCGTCTGAACGACGTTAACCGACTGCAGACAGAAATCGCCAAAGACATCAACAAAAAATTGGTCGGGCGGCGCTATCGCGTGCTGGTCGACGGCAGGGCGCTGAAAGGGAATCTGCTACAGGGGAGGAATCCGGCCGACAAAGTGATCCTTTTCGAAGGCGGCGAAAGCGTGATCGGAACGTTCGTCGACGTGGAAGTGACCGCCGCCGACAGCTGGTCGCTGAAGGGGAAGATTTTTTAAAAAAAGACGAAAGGGGAGCCGCCTGTGGAGAATCGGACGAAAATTTCTTTGTGCGTCGCCGGAGCCATATTCTGCATAGGCTGCGCCGGCGCCGCGGTGCAAATTTTCAGGGGAAGCTGGCAGGACGAAGCGCCGACGACAGCCGCGGGGCCCGCCCTGTGGCTTCAGGCGCCGTCCTATAAGCAGCCAGCTTCGTCTCCGCCTGGACATTACGCCTATATCACCGGCGCCGTTTCCCATCCGGGCGTTTACCCTATCTCGGCGGACGCGCGGGTCTTTCAGCTCGTGGAAGCGGCCGGTGGTTTCCGCTTCGACGCCGATCAGTCGCAGGTCAACCTCGCCGCGCCGATACGCGACGGCGCGCATGTCCACGTCAAGGCCGCCGCGCTCGCGCCTCGGGCTTCAGCCAAGAGCGCTTCTTCTCAAGACGGGAAACGGGAGAGCGGAACCCAGTACGTCTATGTCAACACGGCGACGGAAGAAGAGCTGTGCGCTCTTCCCGGCGTCGGCCCGGCCACGGCCCGAAAGATCATAGAATATCGCCAGACCCACGGACCTTTTCATTCCGCCGAGGCGCTGCTGGAAGTTTCCGGCATCGGCAAAGGCAAGCTGGGCCATATGCAGACGCTGCTCCGGTTTTGACGCCTCATGAATTCTCTGTTGAACGAGATTCCCGCGCTTTTGCTGCTGCAAAGCTGCGCGCTCTCGCTGGCGGCGGTGGAACGCGGGCTCCCTTTATGGCTGGCGCTCCTCCTTTCCGTCTGCGCGCTCGGCGCGGAAATGTTGCTTTCGGAAGAGCGCTGGTACGCGCGCAAGTCCTGTTTTGCGCTGGCGCTCGTGGTGCTGTCGGTCGTTTTTTCCGTATTCCTGCAGTCGCGGCTGAAAGAGGAAACGACGTTCGTGAAGGCCGTCTCCGGCCGGTTTCTTGTGGCGGAACGGCGACGCTGGGGAGAGCGCGAGGTCCTTCAACTGACCGACGACCGCGGCGTCGGCTGGCTTCTCGCCGTCGGTAAGGAACTGCAGGACGTCGAGGAAGGCGACGAGCTCTCGTTGGAAGCTTCCGTCGTTCCGCTCCGGGACAGATCTCTGAGAAGTTCCTTTTCCCCGCGGCGGTACTGGCTGGCGCGCGGCGTGCAGGGCGAACTGCGCCGCGTCGCGCGCCTCGAAAAACGCGGAAAAACTTTTTCGCGGCACAGCTTCCGCCAATACTTAAGGACGCAGCTCGGAACGCTGCCGCGCAATACGCGCGCTCTGGCGGCCGCCATCCTTCTCGGCGACCGGGACGCCGATCTTCGCGAGGATTACAGACGATGGGGGATCAGCCACATCTTGGCCGTCTCGGGGTGGCACGTCGGTCTGGCGCTGATGCTCGGCTGTCTGCTCTTCGGCTGCGGGCGGCGCGGGCTTGTCTGGTGCTCCGTGCTCCTGTGGGGATACTGTCTCACCAGCGGGGCGTCGATGAGCGCCGTGCGCGCCTCGCTGATGGTCCAGATCGGCATGCTCGGGCTTTACCGGGGGCATCCGGGGCGCGCCTTGAACGCGGTCGGCGTCGCCGGTACCGCCATGCTCCTGTGGAATCCGTGGTGCTTCTTCGATCTTGGCTGGCAGCTGTCGGTCGTTGCCGCGATCGCTGTGACGGCTTTGGAAAAATCCAGATCGTCGCTGCTCGTCTTTTTTTCTCCGCTTGTCATGTGGATCTTGACTTCGCCGCTGATCGCGCCGCTGGCCGGAGGCATTTATCTGTCGTCGTTGCCGATCAACGCCATGGCTTCCGCGCTGTTTGCCGTGATCCTTTTCGCCGTGCTCGTCGCGGCGATCCCTTGCATTTTTGGAATCCATCTTTTCTGGCTGGCTTGGCCGGCGGAAAAGCTGATGCAGATCTGGGCGCTGGCGGCCGATCGATGGGTCGAATGGCTGCCGCAGGCGCTTCCGGTCCATTTCTTCTCCGCCTGGCTGTGCGCGGGCGCTTTGTTCTTTCTCGTCGCCATGGCGGGAAAATCGCCCTTCTGGCGGGCCGTCCTGCTGGGAGGCTGCGGAGCGTTTATCGTCGTCATTCTTTAGGAAAGTTGCCTGAGAGGATTCTATGAAAACGAAACTCATGATCGGCGGGGTGGAAGTCGAGAACCCCGTGTTTTTTGCGCCTTTGGCCGGCGTCAGCGTTGCGGCGGTGCGGCGGCTTTTCCGTCGGCTGGGAGCGGCCTTGACCCATACGGAGATGGTCAGCAGCGCGGGGCTCCTTTACGCCGGGACGAAGACCTGGCAGATGACGGAATGTACCGACGAGGAAAGACCGCTCGTCCTCCAGCTTTTTACGGGCGACGCGGACAGCCTGTGCCGCTCGGCGGAGCGGTGCCTGCAAAGCCGTTCGTACGCAGCTTTCGGCGTCAACATGGCCTGTCCGATGCCCAAAGTCCACAAAAAAGGCGCCGGCAGCCGTCTGTTGCAGAATCCCGACGTCGCCTTCGCGATGGTGCGCGAGTTGAAAAAATTCGGCCTGCCCGTCTGGCCCAAGATCCGCAAGATCGTTCCGGACGGCCGCGAATATCGCCTGGATACGCTTCAGTTCGCCGAAGGACTGCTCGAAGCCGGGGCCGACAATGTGACGATCCATGGGCGCACGCCCCAGCAGCGGTACGAGGGGAAAGCCGATAAAAGCGAAGTCGTCCGCGCGGCGCGGCGTTTCGAAGGCAAGATCACCGCTTCGGGAGACGTTTACGCCGCCGCCGACGTCGCGTTCTATCTCGACAACGGCTGCGCGGCGGTGCTCTGCGCCCGCGGCGCGATCGCCGATCCGTTTATGGTCGTGCACTCTTTGCGGGTTTTGGGTTATAATAACCGAATATTACACGGCGATCCCTCGCTGCAAGAACGCGCGGAAATTCTTACCGGCCTGGCGGACGATCTTTATCGGCTTCATGGCGGGCGCGCGGCTCTCGTGCTCTTGAGGCGTTTTCTTTCCGGATTTTTCAGGGGGCAAGCGGGGACTGCGGAATTCAAACGCACGCTGGCCAGCGCGAAAGACTGGGATTCTGCGTACAGGATCCTCCGCGACTGGCGCTCATATTTTGAAAGGGGATTCATGTAAAATGACGGAAATTGCAGCCGGCACTCAGGAAACGGAAATTCTCAGACAGCGTATCGACAAACTGAGACGACTTCGCGAAGAGGAAGGCTATAATCCTTTCGAAAACGAAAAGTGGAACGTCGACCACACGGTCGCGCAGGTGCGGAAGGATTTCGATTATCTCAAGGCGGAAGAAGCCGTTCCCGAAGCGAAATTTTCCATGGCCGGCCGCCTTATGACGCTGCGCCGTCAGGGCAAGGCGGCGTTTGTCAACATGCAGGACGAGACGGGAACGATCCAGCTTTATTTCCGTTACGACACCCTGGGCGAGAAAGATTACACCTTCTTCAAGAAGTGGCTCGACTCCGGCGACATCATCGGTATCGTCGGACATCCGTTCCGCACGCAGCGCGGCGAGCTGACGGTCGCCGTCGAGCGGTTCCGCCTGCTGACCAAGGCGCTCCGCCCCCTGCCCGAGAAGTGGCATGGCCTGACGGACCTTGAAATCCGTTACCGCAAGCGGTATCTCGATCTGATCGTCAATCCGGAAGCGCGCGAAGTCTTCAGGAAAAGGGCCAAGATCATCTCCACCTTCCGCGCCGTCCTCGAGAAACACGGCACGCTGGAAGTCGAGACGCCGGTGCTTTCCTATCTCGCCGGCGGCGCCAACGCGCGTCCTTTCATCACCTATCACAACGCGCTGGGCGCCAACATGTACCTGCGTATCGCCACGGAGCTCTATCTGAAGCGGCTCGTCGTCGGCATGATGGGGCGCGTGTACGAGATCAGCAAGGATTTCCGCAACGAAGGCATGGACCTGACGCACAACCCGGAATTTACGATGATGGAAGTTTACTGGCCTTACGCGGATTACGTCGACATGATGAATCTGACCGAAGAGCTGATCCGCGAGTCCTGCATCGCCGCCAACGGCACGCCGGTCATCGAACGCAACGGCGTCATGCTGGATTTTGCCAAGCCGTTCCGCCGCGCCACGATGGTGGAGCTGGTGAAAGAAAACTGCGGCGTCGATTTCGCCGACATCACCGACGAAGAAGCGCGCGACGCCGCCCGTAAAAACAAGATCGAGATCACGGGGCACGAGTCGCGTTTCAAGATCCTCACCATGTTCATGGAAGCGTTCGTCGAAGAGAAGCTCGTGCAGCCGACGTTCGTGATGGGGCATCCGGTCGAGATCTCGCCTTTGTCGAAAAAGGACCCCGAGCACCCCGACTACACCCACCGCTTCGAACTTTTCTGCTGCGGCAAGGAGCTCAGCAACGGCTACAGCGAGCTGAACGACCCCATCGACCAGAAGAACCGCTTTCTCGATCAGACGCAGAAAAAGACCGAGGGCGAGGACGAAACGCATCCTTTCGACGAAGACTTTGTCGAAGCGCTGGAACAGGGGCTGCCTCCGACCGGCGGACTGGGGATCGGCATGGACCGCGTCGTCATGTTCCTCACCAACTGCCGCTCGATCCGCGACGTCATCTTCTTCCCGACGATGAAGCCCGTCGACAAGCAGGGCTCGGCGAACGCCGCCGAGCAAGCCGGTCCGCGGGAAAGCGACGCGTAAAATCCCGGGGACTGAACCGTTTTCAGATTTTCAATATTGAAGAAGCTCGTTTTTTTAAAGCGAACCGTCGGAGCCCGTGCAGCTCCGGCGGTTCTTTTTATATCCATCTGCCGGCGAATGGCGCCGCAGTCAGCGTGATTTAACGCGCTCCGTATTCGAGCGGCGGGAATCCCTTGCTGGAAAAGCATTTTGGGGTTAGAATTTATCAATGTTCTGCATACATAATGAGAGCCTGTCCCGCTTCGCTTCATAAAATCGGGAAGATCGCTCGGGCAGCGGCCCTTTCCCGCCGCTGGCACTGTTATAGAGGTGGTGTTCTGCGTGGAACGGGAAAAACTGGACCGCTATTATTGGCTCGTCGACGAGCTGAATCGTCATGGGCGTCTCTATTACGTTCTGGACGCTCCGGAAATCGAGGACGACGAATACGACGCGCTGATGCGCGAGATGCTTCAGTTCGAAAGGGAACATCCCGACCTGATCCGCGACGATTCTCCGTCGAAGCGCGTCGGCGGCGCGGTGCTGGACGCTTTCGAAAAGGTCACGCACGCCAAGCCGATGCTCAGCCTCGAAGACGTTTTCTCGAAAAACGAGCTTCATGACTGGCTGCAACGGGCGGCGGAAGGCGTCGGGCAGCCGTGGATCCCCTGGTGCTGCGAACTGAAAATCGACGGCCTGGCGGTGTCGCTGATCTTCGAAGACGGCAAGTTCGTTCAGGCTTCCACCCGCGGCGACGGCGTCGTCGGCGAGGACGTCACGGAAAATTTGAAAACGGTGAAGGACCTGCCGCTTCGCCTCCTCGGCGACGTCCCCGGGCATCTGGAACTGCGCGGCGAAGTGTACATGGGCAAAGACGGCTTCGCCCAATTGAACGCCGCGAGGGAAGAAGCGGGGCTGCCGCTTTTCGCCAATCCCCGCAACGCGGCAGCGGGCAGCCTGCGACAGCTCGACACGTCGGTCGCCGCCAAACGGAATCTGCGCCTTTTCACCTATTACGTGCAGGACGCGGAATCCTACGGCCTGCACAGCCAATCGGAAATCCTCGAATGGCTGAAAGCCCGCGGGCTTCCCGTGCAGAAGGCATGGCGCCGGGCCGAGACGGAAACCGAGGCCCTCGATTTCCTGGAGCGATGGAGCGGCGAACGTTTCAGCCTGCCCTACGCGACGGACGGCGCCGTGTTCAAGGCCGATGCGACGGAATACTGGACGGTTCTGGGAAACAACGTCAAAACGCCGCGCTGGGCCGTGGCCTACAAATATCCGCCGGAAGAACGGAAAACGAAACTCGAGAGCATAGAGATTTCCCTCGGCCGCACGGGCGTGCTCACGCCGGTGGCGAATCTGGAACCGGTGCTGCTCTCGGGAACGGTGGTGAAGCGCGCCAGCCTTCATAACGACGAGGAGATCCAGCGCAAGGACATTCGCGTGGGCGATCGCGTCTGGGTCCGCAAAGCCGGCGAGATCATCCCCGAGATCGTCCGCGTCGACGTCGCCAGCCGCACGGGCACAGAAGAACCGTTTGCCATGCCCGCAACGTGTCCCGTATGCGGGGCGGCCGTCGCCAAGCTGCCCGGCGAAGTGGCGCTGCGTTGCCTCAACAGATCCTGTCCGGCGCAGCTGACCCAGGGGCTGATTCATTTCGCTTCTCGACAGGGCATGAACATCCAGGGGCTCGGCGACCGTCTGGCGGAACAGCTCGTTCGGAGCGGGCTGGTCAAGAATTTCAGCGATTTGTACGCCTTGCGCGTCGAGCCGCTTGTCCGTCTGGACCGCATGGGAGAAAAATCCGCGGGGAAATTGCTCCAGGCCATCGCAAAGTCCAAAGAGCGGCCGCTGAAATTTTTGATCACGGCGCTGGGGATCCGGGAAGTCGGCGCGGGAGTCGCGGCGGAGCTGGCGAAACGCTTTTCGTCGCTCGACGAGATCGCCGCCGCCGACGAAGAGCGGCTGGCCGCCGTCGAAGGCGTGGGGCCGGTGATCGCCGGTTCGATCAAAACTTTTTTCGGCGAAGAGCATAACCGGCGGCTTATCGACGGACTGCGCGAAGCCGGCGTATCCATGCGGAGCGAAACGGCGCCGGAAGCTCCGATAGGGCCGCTGGCCGGCAAGACGTTCGTCTTTACGGGGGAGCTTTCGCGCATGTCTAGGGCGCAGGCGCAGGAACTCGTGACGCAGCGGGGCGGGAAAAGCGTCAACTCCGTGAGCAAAAAGACGTCCTACGTCGTCGTCGGCGAAGCGCCGGGCGGCAAGGCCGAAAAAGCGCTCCGCCTGAACGTGCCGACGCTGAACGAAGAGGAATTTTTCGCCATGATCGATAATTTACCGCAGCATATGTCTGGAGGGACGAACGATGCCTAGATTGTCCAAGGAAGAAGTTTTGAAGATCGGCAAACTTGCCCGTCTGGAGATCGCCCCGGAAGAACTCGATTCTTTATCGGAGCACTTCAACGGCATTCTCGATTACTTTTCCAAACTCGGGGAACTCGATCTCAGCGCCGTCGATCCGTTTACAATGGAGGATGCCCGGCCGGTCCGCCTTCGCGACGACGAAGTGGAAGAGAACGACCGGAGAGAGGCGATCCTGAACCAGTCGCCTTCACGCGAAGGCGATTTCATCAGAGTTCCCCGCATCGGAGGCGACAAGTGATGGAACTGTACAGACTGAGCGCCGCGGAAATCGTCGCGGGACTGAAAGCGCGCCGTTTCAAGTGCGCCGACGTCGTGCGGTCGTGCCTTGGGCGCATGCGGGAAATGGAACCCCACCTTCACGCCATGCTTCATATCGCGGCGGATTCCGCGCGTAAAACCGCCGCCGCCGTCGATGCCGCCATCGAGGAAGGGCGCGCCGGGGGGCGTCTGATGGGCGTGCCCGTCGTTCTCAAAGACAACATCTGCACCAGCGACATGCCGACCACCTGCGCCAGCAAAATCCTCGCCGGCTGGACGCCCCCTTACGACGCCGCCGTCGTGGAGATGCTCAAGGCCGAAGGCGCGATCATCCTCGGCAAAGCCAACTGCGACGAGTTCGCCATGGGCGGCTCCACGGAGAACTCCGCCTTCGGCCCGACGCTGAACCCATGGGACGTCGGCCGCGTGCCGGGCGGCAGTTCCGGCGGCAGCGCCGCCGCCGTCGCCGCCGGTTATGCGCCGCTTTCCCTCGGCAGCGACACGGGCGGTTCGATCCGTCAGCCCGCTTCGTTCTGCGGGCTCTACGGCATGAAACCGACCTACGGACAGGTGAGCCGTTACGGGCTGGTCGCCTTCGCCTCATCGCTCGACCAGATCGGCCCCTTTGCGCGGACTGCCGAAGACCTCAAGCTGATCCTCTCGGCGATCTGCGCGTTCGATTCCCGCGACTCGACCAGCGAAGACCGTCCCGCGCCCTGTTTCGATCTCAGCGACGCGCCGTTGAGCGGCAGGAAGATCGGCGTGCTGACGAAGCTTGTCGACGGCACGCTGACGGCCGACCTGCAGGCGGCGTTGGACGGACAAATCGAAGAATGCCGCCGCCTGGGGGCGGAAATCGTCGAAGTCGCTTTGCCGAAAGCGCTCGAGTACGGACTGGCCTGCTATTATATCCTTGCGCCCGCGGAGGCGAGCTCCAATCTCGCCCGTTACGACGGCGTGCGCTACGGCGCCGCTCACAAAGAGGCCAAGTCGCTGCTCGAACTTTACGTCAAAACGCGCGGCGAAGGTTTCGGCCCGGAAGTGAAACGCCGCATCCTGACCGGCACCTACGTGCTCAGCTCGGGATTTTACGACGCCTATTATCTGACGGCGCAAAAGGTCCGCAAAGTTATCAAGCAGGAATTCGCCGCAGCTTTCGAACAAGTGGACGCCATCCTGCTGCCGACTTCGCCGACGCCCGCCTTTAAGCTGGGCGAGATGAGCACGCCGCTGTCAATGTACATGGCGGATATTTTTACGATCCCCGTCAATCTGGCCGGTCTCCCCGGCATTTCTCTCAACGCCGGCTTTTCGTCCACAGGCCTGCCGCTGGGGATGCAGCTGATCGGCCCGCGCTGGTCCGACGCGATGATTCTCGACATGGCCGCCGCTCTTGGCAAAAAAACGGAAGGCCGCATCGCCGAAGGAGGTGTCCGTTAATGGCTCTTGAATTCACGACTGTCATCGGGCTGGAAATCCATATCCAGCTCAACACAAAAACGAAGATCTTCTGCAATTGCTCGACCGATTACATCGGCGCGACGCCGAACTCCCACATCTGCCCGGTCTGCACCGGACAGCCGGGCGCCCTGCCGGTCCTGAACGGGAAAGTCGTCGAATTCGGCGTGCGCGGCGGCTTGGCCCTGCACTGCAAGATCAACAAATCGACGCGCTTCGACCGCAAAAACTATTTTTACGCCGACCTTCCCAAGGCGTATCAGATCACCGAATACTACGTGCCGCTCGCCGAAAACGGCTACCTGACCATCGCCGGCGACGACGGCCGGCCCCGCCGCATCGGCATCACGCGGCTTCATCTCGAAGAAGACGCCGGCAAACTCGTTCACGTCGCCGCCGACGGACGGATCGTCGGCTCCAGTCAGTCTTTCGTCGATTACAACCGCGGCGGCGTGCCGCTCGCCGAAGTGGTGTCCGAACCCGACATCGCTTCGCCGCGCGAAGCCCGCGAGTACGTGTCGGCCATGCGCCAGCTGGTGCGCTATCTGGGCATTTCCGACGGCGACATGGAAAAAGGATCCATGCGCGTCGACGCGAACATCTCGCAGAAAGTTTCCGACGGGCGCTGGGGCAACCGCGTCGAAGTCAAAAACATGAACTCCCTCAAGGCGCTGGAACGCGCGCTCGAGTATGAGACGCTGCGTCAGCGCGACCTGCTCGCCCGTGGCGAACGGATCGCTCAGGAGACCCGTAACTGGGACGACGCCGACGGCATCACGACGCCGTCGCGCAGCAAGGAAGAGTCCAACGATTATCGTTATTTCCCCGAGCCCGATCTGCCGCCGCTGCTGCTCGACGACGAGTACATCGAAGGCATCAAAGCCGCCATGCCGGAGCTTCCCGACGCGAAGCGCGAACGTTTCCTCGCGCAGTACAAGCTTCCTGTGGAAGACGTGCTGGTGCTGACGGAGACGCCCGAAGTCGCCGCGTATTACGAGGACGTCGTGAAGGCCGGCGGCGAACCGGTCAGATCTTCGAACTGGGTGCGGACGGATCTGATGAGAGTACTGAAAGAGCGCGGCCGGGAGATCGCCGACGCGCCGGTGAGCGCCGAAACCCTGGCCGGGCTGATCGAGCTCGTCGACGGCAAAAAAATCTCCACGACGGCCGCGAAAGACGTTTTCGAGAAGCTCGCCGACAGCGAGATGACGCTCGAACAGGCCATTCAGGCGTGCGGCGTCCAGATCGGCGCGGTCGCGGGCGATAAGCTGCTGGAAATCGTCGCCGCGGTCGCCGGCGCCAACGCCGACGTCGTCGAGGTGATCCGTTCCGGCCAGGACAAGAAAGACAAGAAGCTCAAGTTCCTCATGGGGCTGGTCATGAAGGAGAGCCGCGGACAGGCGAAACCGGACGAAGTTTTGAAAGCTTTGAACGAGTTTCTTGCGAAGGAGTAGTGTTATGTTTGAATAAATCTGTTAAAATACGGGAGTATAGAAAAACTTAAACAAGGAACTGTGTCATCGCCGAAATCATCGAGGAGGTTGGCAAGAGATATGGGAATGAAAACGGAAGACATCAGAAGTATCGCGATTGTTGCTCACGGAAGCGCAGGCAAAACTTCGCTTGCGGAAGCGTTGCTCTTTGACGCCGGCGTCACGACCCGCCGGGGCAGCGTGGAAAACGGGAACACCGTTTCCGACTACACTGCCGAAGAACAAAAACGCCAGATCTCTATCAGCACCTCCCTCCTGAATTACGACTACAAGGGCAAAAAAGTCTTTGTCCTTGACGTTCCCGGCTATGCCGACTTCATTGGCGACCTGCGCAGCTCGCTGCGCGTCGCCGGTTCCGCCGTTATGGTCGTGAGCGCGGTCGACGGTATTGAAGTGCAGACGGAAAAAGCCTGGGAGTTTGCGCAGGAGTTCGAAACGTCGACCATTTTCTTCATCAATAAAATGGATCGCGAAAACGCCGACTATAACGGGGTTTATGAACAGATCCGCGCCAATCTGACCAAGGGCGCTTACCGCTTCATGCTCCCGATCGGCAGCGAAGATTCCTTTAAAGGCGTCGTCGACGTCCTCAAGGACATCGCTTACGTTTACAGCGACGACTCGGGAAAATTCGAGGAGCAGGGGATCCCCGAAGACATGATCAGCGACGCGCACCGCGCCCGCGGCTATCTTGTCGAAGCCATTGTCGAAGAAGACGAAGAGATGATGATGCGTTATCTCGACGGCGAGGACATCCCCATCGACGAACTGCTCCCCGTCCTGCAGCGCTGCATTTACAAGTGCAAGATCTTCCCCGTCATGCCCGGTTCCGCGCTGAAAAACATCGGCGTCCGCCAGCTCATGGATCTGATCGTCGATTATCTTCCCAGCCCTCTCGAAATGCGCGAGCGTCCGGCGGTCAAGGGAGAGGAGAAGGAGATCACGATCAAACCGGACGATAACGCCACGTTCAGCGGTCTGTGCTTCAAAGTCCTGGTCGATCCCTACGTGGGCAAACTTTCCTATGTCCGCGTCAATTCCGGCAAACTGACCACCGACGAACCGATCTTCAACGTCAGCACCGGCCAGGAGGAGCGCGTCAGCACCTTCAAGATCATGCAGGGCAAGGACAGCGTCGACGTCAAAGAAGTCACGACCGGCATGATCGTCGCCATTCCCAAGCTGCAGAGCACCAGAGCCGGCGATACGTTGGGCAAGGCCGGCAGCACCGTGCTCTATCCGGCCATCAAATTCCCGCGCCCGGTGTATTCGGTCGCCGTCGATCCCGAGAGCCGGGCCGACGAGGACAAGCTGGGAACGGCGGTCCGCCGTATCACCGAAGAAGATCCCACGGTCAGCTTCGAGAAGAACGCGGAAACGAACGACAACATCCTTTCCGGCATGGGCAATCTTCATCTCGACATCGTTCTCGCCAAACTGAAAGACCGATTCGGCGTCAATCTGAAGACCCGCGTGCTGCAGGTTGCGTATCGCGAAACGATCCGCAAGTCGGCCAAGGCGCAGGGCAAGCACAAAAAGCAGACCGGCGGCCACGGCCAATACGGCGACGTTTATATCGAGTTCAGCCCCCTCGAGCGGGGAGAGGGCTTCGTCTTCGAAGACAAGATCACCGGCGGCACCGTGCCGAGACAATATATCCCCGCCGTCGAGAAGGGCCTGCGCGAGTGCCTGAACAAAGGCGTGCTGGCGGCGTTCCCGACCGTGGACTTCAAAGCGTCGCTTTATTTCGGTTCGTATCACGACGTCGATTCTTCGGAAATGGCCTTCAAGACGGCGGCGCATCTGGCCTTCAAGAAGGGGATGGCCGAAGCTTCGCCGATCCTGCTCGAGCCGGTCATGGACGTGAAAGTCATCGTCCCCGATCAGTATCTCGGCGAGATCATGGGCGATTTCAACACGCGCCGCGGTCGCATCATGGGCGTCGACACGCTGGGGCACCTTCAGGTCGTCAACGCGCAGGTGCCTCAGGCGGAGATGTTCCAGTACGCCATCAATCTGCGTTCGATGACTTCCGGACGCGGGACCTACGAAATGAACTTTTCGCACTATGATCCCGTTCCCGATGAGATCACGAAGAAGATCGTCTCCGAGCGCCAGGGACTGCTGACCGAGGAAGAAGAATAAGTCTTGTTTCAACATGAGCCTGCCTTTCGAAGATCGGCGATCCCGAAAGGCAGGCTTTGAAAAAAGTCGTCGGACGGACGCGGCGGGGAGGTGAACGAGACATGAAAAAAATTTTCTTGTTCGGCAATTGGAAAATGAATCAGAGTCTTCACGCCACAAAGAATTTCGCCGCTGAGAGCGCCGCTGTTCTTTCGGAACAGCCGGGCTTGAAAGCCGAAACGGAGATTTGCATTTTTCCTCCGTTTGTCCTGATCCCCGAAGCGGTGAAAGATTTCACGAATTGCGGCGTCGAAGTGGGCGCGCAAAACGCCAGCGACCACGGCGAAGGCGCTTACACCGGCGAGGTCGCGCCTTCGATGTTGAAAGAAGCCGGCTGCCGGTATGTGCTCGTCGGGCACAGCGAACGCCGTCATATCTACGGCGAGTCCTCGGAGCTGGTCAACAAAAAGGCGCTGAATTGCCTGGCGTCCGCTTTGATCCCGGTGCTGTGCGTCGGCGAAACGCTCGAACAGCGCGACGCCGGGCGAACGGCCGCCGTCATTTCCGATCAGCTTCAAAAAGGCGTGAAAGATTTTCCCGCCGGCGCGGCGTATATCGTCGCTTACGAACCGGTCTGGGCCATCGGCGCCGGCCGCGCGGCGGGCGCTGAAGACGCGGAAAAAGTCTGCCGCCTCATCAAAGATTCAGTTCGCGTTCCGGTTCTGTACGGCGGCTCGGTCAAACCGTCGAACGCGGCGGAACTCTTCAGCCAGCCGTCGATCGACGGCGGCCTGATCGGCGGCGCTTCCTTGAAAGCGCGCGATTTTTTCGCGATCCTGAAGAATTTCCGCGCCGCGGAGCGGTAGGCCGTACTTCAGTCGAAAATCGGCACAAGATTTTCATTAGGCAACATAAGATACATTATAGGACACGATGAAAAATGATTGGAACAAAATCTCAAGGAGGCATAGAAACATGTTGCAAGAAAAAACGAAGATCGCTGAATACGTCAAAAGTTTGGGTGTAAAGAAGATTGTTCTGATCGTTCTCGGTATCGTTTTGGTCCTGAATATTTTGGCTACGGTGACGAACAGCCGTTTCGACTCTCTGAAGGCCGAGCTGGATCAGATCAAGACCTCCGCCGCCGGACAACTGCCGAACGACGAGATCGCCCAGGTCAAAAAAGACCTCGCTTCGATGCAGAAATCCGTCGACGAACTGAAAGCCTTCACTCAAAATCTCGCCCGCGCCGAATACGACGCCTTCAAAGCCCAGCTCGAACAGATGAACAGGCATCTCGACGAAATGGGCGCAATGATCGGCAAAAAATAAGTTATTTGGCTCGAAGACGAATCCCCGGAAAAGAGACGTTTCTCTTCTGGGGATTCACTTTATTGCGCAAGCGAAAGGAGTTTTCGGCAATGAAGCCGCTTGTTACCGTCATCGAACCGGAAGGACCGCAAGAATGGTTCGCCGCTTTGAACGAGATTGCCGAGGTCAAGTTTTTCAGCCCCCGCGGCCCCGTACGAGCCGCGGAAATCGACGGTATCCTCGCCGGTTCCGCGGCGGTCGTGATTACCTCCGCGACGGCGGTATCCAACGATCAGCTGCTTGCGGCGACCGGACTCAAACTCATCGCCAAGTGCGGCGGGCCGCCTTCCAATATCGACGTCGAGTATGCCGCCCGCTGCGGCGTCGCCGTCTCATGCGTCCCCGGAGCCAACACGACGACGATCGCCGAATATACCGTCATGCTGATCATCGCCGCGCTGCGGCGTTTCGACTTGCAGCTGCCGGTCGTCCGCCGGGGCGGCTGGCGCAGTTCCGATTCTCTGCTGGGACATGACCTGCGCGATGCGACGGTCGGGATCGTCGGACTGGGAGCCATCGGCCGTGAAGTCCTCGATCGGCTCGTCCCCTTCGGCTGCCGTCTGCTCGTCTACTCCCCTCATGCCCGGGGCCGCCGCCCGGACGACGGCCGGTTCTCTTTCGTCGAGACTTTGGAAGAGATGCTGCCCCAGTGCGACGCCGTGACGCTTCACTGCCGGGTGAACGAAACGACGCGGGGATTTTTCGACGAGCGTCTCTTCAAAATGATGAAGGCCGGTTCCGTCTTCGTCAACACGGCCCGCGGCGCGCTTGTCGACGAACGGGCGCTTGCGCGGGCGCTCGAAAACGGCCCTCTGTCCGCGGCGGCCGTCGACGTCTTCCAGATCGAACCGCCGCAGTCCCAAAATCCGCTTCTTCGCTGCGGCAGCGCCCTGCTCACGCCCCACTCCGCCGGCTGGACTGTCGAAGCTCTGCGGCGCGAGTGCGGCGGGGCCGTCGATTCCGTCTTGGCGTTCTTCGCCGACAAAACGATTCCCGGGCTGCTGAACGAAGACTATATTCGACACCTCCGCTAAAAACTCATCGACGCATCGGCTTTCAGGAAGTCTGATGCGTCGATTTTTTGTATTGTCCTATAATGATTTTATAGACGGGCGGCGAAACGCGCGGCGATTTGCCGCTCCAACGATTCTTTGTCCAAAATCCATTTCGGCGCGACCAGCCGCGCCGGCCTCACGCCCGCCGTCAACCTTTGCAGGACGATCCCGTCGGGCAATTCCCGAAGGGCTTTGACGAGACGCTCGACGTATTTTTCCCGGCTCAACGGCGCGAAGCGCCCCGCCGCATACAGCGTTTCAAGCGGCGTCCCGCGCAGCACGTACAGCGGATGGAATTTGAGCGCGTGCGCTCCCCTTTCCGCAAGCCACAGAGCCGAGCGCGCCAGTTGGTCTTCCCGTTCCCCGGGGATGCCCGCGATCAGGTGCGCGCAGACGCGCAGGCGCGTTTTGCTCAGCCGGGCCAGAGCTTGCTCCACGGAGTCCAGTCCATGTCCGCGGCGCAGCCACCGCAATCCCTGCGGGTCCGTGGTCTGCACGCCGAGTTCCAGCCAGATCTGACATCTCTCCGCCAGCTCCTCCAGATAATTGAGGACCGGCTCGGGGAGCAGGTCGGGGCGCGTGCTCACGGAAATGGCGCGCACGTTCGCTCCCCAGGCGGACGCGGCGTCGCGCGCTTCTTGGAGCGCCGATGCGAACCGTTCCAGCGGCAGATTGGTCGCCGAATAGCTCTGAAAGTACAGGATGATGGAACGAGTCCCGTAATGTTTCCAGGCTCCGGCGATCCCCTTCCTGACCTGTTCCCGCAGCGACACGCCCTGAATGAAGGCGCCGCTGCCGCCTCCCCTTTCGTCGCAGAAAATGCATCCGCCGTCGCGGAGTCCCCGGCGGTGCGGACAACCGGCGCCGATATCCAGAGAAACTTTCTGGACGCGTTCGCCGAATTGACGCCGCAGGACGGCGGACCATCGTAACAGCTGTTTCATGAATTTTGCGCTCCCCTGTGGCTGGGCGGAAATTTCGACTTGCGGATCTCTCCGCCGCGATCGCATGGATTTATTTTCGAATTTTCCTGAAGTTAACGCTTCGATTGTCATAATCTAC
>NZ_ADFP01000046.1 GCF_000177335.1 Pyramidobacter piscolens W5455 | reverse complement strand
GCGCGGCGGCCGGCGCGGGGTTCTGCTCCGAAGGCGCGGGGTTCTGCGCTGCGGGGGCGGAGTTCCGTTCCGCCGAAGCGGGATTCTGCGCCGCCGAGGCGGCGTGAGTGTGGTCCTGATTTCTTTCTTCCATGTCGTTTTCCTCCATGCCGATGCTGCGTCCCACGCCGACGTTGGCGTCGGCCGGGACGGTGACGATAGAGATCTCCAGCGGCTCCCACTTGCGGGCGATCATGGCGGGGCCGGTGACGCCGTTCTGCGTGACGCCGCGGGCGATTCTCTCCCATTCGCTGACCTTGTAGCCGACGGAGACGCCGCGCAGAAAGCCGGATTTGACCTTCCGAAAAACGCGTTCGGCCTCTTCGTCGCCGTCGAAGGTGATACGGGCGCGTCCCTTGCGGGCGGCGCCGTCGAGCCAGACTCTTTCGATTCGCGCCACGGGCAGCGTGCGGCTGTCGTGGTTGAACAGGACGACGCCGACGCTTCGCAGCCGTTCGAGCGACGGGGCGCCTTCCGAATGGTCGAGGATTTCCCCGTATTCTTCGTCGTTCAGCCAGTCGTACCGCATGACGGGCTGCTCGGAAGAAAAGGAAAGTTCGACGCTCCGGCCTTCCGCCCCGACCGCCTCGACGGCGGTCTCGCGTCTATGCGTCGTCGCCGGGCTCAGGTATTGTTCCATCCGCTGCCGCGCCTGTTCCGGCGTCGGAAGGGGTGCTGCCTGGTTCATGATGATCTCCTCCTGTGTTCAATCCGATTTCGGCGATGAAGTCCTGCTCGGCTTTGCGCTGACGCAGCACTTCCTGCCAATCCTTGCCTTCGTAGCCGCAGACTTCCTGCAGCGTGGTGGTACCCAGCTGCAGGCCCTTCTCGGCGGCGGCGGCTTCCTTCTGCGGGTCCACCCACGACCAGCCGGGACGCACCCAGCGGACTTTGCGGTATTTGTCCCGGGCGCCCCAATAACCGGGGATCGTCACGAGCCCGTTCAGCACCATGGCGTCGAGCCAGGCGGCGTACACGGGCGCGCAGAAGGTCTCGACGACGTCTCTCTGGTATTCCTCGTAGGTCTTGATGTCCTGCAGGCGGCCTTCGCGGATGCTCGAATAATTCACCTGCGACAGGTCGCGGCTGACGGCTTCGTAGCTCAGCCCCATGCCGACGCCGACGAAGCGTTCGATGACGGAGACGAAGCCGCCGGCGGCTTCGTTGGGGCGGCCGGGCTGCGGGAAGTTCACTTCTTCTCCTTGCTTCAGGTAATTGAGGGAACCGAGCTGGATCGTTTCGATGGGGGCGCCGTTGGCGTCGCGGGCTGGGGCGCGCCCGATGCGGGCGGCGCCGGTCTCCGTCTTGACGACGCCGGTCATGGAGCCGGCGATGCGGGCGGCCTTGAGTTCGCTGTCGACGTATTCGCCGATGTCGCGGATCGACTCCATCGATCCGGCCAGTTCGGACACGCCGCGGAGCTGCGGGGCGCGGGTGCGGTCGTAGCCGTGCACGACGCGCTCGGCCGGCACGCGGATCGTGCGCGCGGATTCGAGCGGGTCCATGCGGAAGTGATAGGCCAGCGGGCGCATGAACTCGTCTACTTCCACGCCGCCGAAGACTTTGTGTCCGTCCTTGGTTTGGAAGACGTCTTCGGCCAGCAGATCGGGCTCGATCATCTGCAGGGCGACGGGGTACGCTCCGCCTTCGGGCGGGGCGACGACGATCACGAAGACGTCGCCGTCGACGATGCGGCGGCGCAGGTAGAGTCTTTGAAAGTCCGGGAACGAGGACGCGCCGGCGACGTCGCAGAATCGCCGCTGGCTCCAGTCGGCCCACAGCTCGGCGATGCGGCGGTTGAGGGCGTCGTTGCTCCTGCCGCTGCGGCTGGTGACGTCGGGCTGGGGGGCGATACCCGCGCCGACGACGTTGCGTTCCAGACCGCGCAGCAGGCCGCGGACGATGCCGTTGTTGCGTTCCAGATCGCGAGCGCGGCCGCGGATCAGCGTGCGGTAGGGGCGGTCGGTGTTCTCGCTCGACAGGCTGCCGGGCGGGAACCAGGACGCGCCGAAGCGGTCGGTGCGCGCGGCGTCGTAATAGCGTTTCTGTTCTTCCCTCCAGGCCATGCGCCGGCAGAACGCCTGCGGCGAAAGCCAGCCGATCAGGCGGTCGAGGGCGTTCATCTTCCCGGCCATCGCGCCAGGCTCCTTCCGCCGTTGGTGGTCAGTTCGGCCAGCTCTCCGTAAAGCCGCCGGCGTTCCGCCAGCAGCTCGCCGAGGTTGGCCTTGGTCACGCTGCGGCCGCCGACGGCGTAGGACTGCGCGCCGTCGTAGATGGCCTGGATGGCCTTGGTCAGCAGTTCGATCTCGGCGCGGATCTCGAGTTCGTCCATCTTCTTTCGTCACCTCGTTCGTATTGTGCTTCGATCCCCCGCTGGGGGCTCGCCGCGCCCGGCGGACTGTTCGGAATTTCCGAACGGTCCGCGGCGCGTCAATTCTCTTCGCTCAGGTGCCGCACGCCCATGCGTTCGGCCGCGGCGGTGGCGTAGACTTCGCAGTCGAGATAGTGGTTGGGGACGTGCTCGGCGACGAGCTGCCAGACTTCGCGCATTTTGCCGTTGCCGCCGCGTTCGAGGACTTTGTGCTCGGCGCAGATCATGTCGGCGTACTCGCGCGAGACGCCCTCGAAGACGTTCCAGCTGCCGGGCGATCCGGCGGGACGCTGGATGCGGCCGTGGATGAAGTTCTTGTAGTAGGCGCCGTCGACGACGAACAGTTTCATACCGCCGAACTCGGGCTTTTCGATGGCACTTTCGACGAGCGGCGCGCGGGCCAGCGGGGCGCTGCTGCCCTTGGACGGGTAGGCCACTTCGGGGCGCAGCGCGCAGTACTCGTAAACTTCGGCGGTTTTGTACCCCGAATCGACGAAGCAGAGGTTGACGAGCATCTCGTCGCCGTCGTCGACTTTGTAGGGGCGGTCGAGGACGCGGTCGACGTCGGTCCAGGTCTCGACGCGGTCGTAGTCGACGAGCCAGGAGGTGAGGCGCGGCCCCCAGGCGCGCACGACGTAGTACATGCAGTCCTGCTGCACGTCCACGCCGCAGGTCAGCAGCTGCGCGTCCCGCGGCACGACGTTCTGCTCGTAGGGTTGCTGCAGGGCCATAACGGCGTCGCTGCGCATGGTGGCGGCTTTCGGGGTCCAGGGCAGAGCCAGCCAGCCGTTCTGGAAGTTCATGAAGGAGAGGACATCGTTCTTGGCGTGCAGAAACTTCTGCGCGATCTGCCCAAAGGTCAGCCACGGCGAATAGATGGAACCGATGTTGTAGCCTACGGATTCGGGGCGCTGCGGGGCGGCGAAGTCTTCGACCCATTCGCCGTCTTCCCGCCGCGTCACGGGACGCCATTCGCCGCCCCGCAGCATGGCGTACTTCATCATGTCGTCGATGCGGCAACGGCACGCGGGGCACTCGTACCACGCTTCGCCGGCGACGCGGGCTTCGCGCTCGCGCGGCGGCAGTTCGTTCAGCTCTTCCGGCCACTTGACGCCGGACAGTTCCAGGGTGATCATCTCGCCGCAGTGCGGGCAGGGGACGAAGTAGCGCTTCTTCACCCGCGCGGCCAGGAAGTTCTGCCAGATGGCGCCGGAGACGACGGTAGGCGAGCTGGCCATGACCTGGCGGCTGTTGGCGAAGTTCTTGGTGCGCTCGGCGGCGAGATCGATGGGGTTGGCGTCGCCGCCGGAGCGGTCGGGGAACTTGTCGATCTCGTCGTAGAACAAATAACGGATGGGACGGCTGGCGAGCTTGGAGGGGCTGTTCGCGCCGACGAGAGCGAGATACATGCCCTGCAGCTGCAGTTCGAGGATCTCGCTGTCGTCGATATTCCACTTTTCCAGCAGCGCCGGCGAGTTGATCAGCATCGGGGCGATGCGGTTCTTGCTGATGCTTTTGGCCAGCTGGTCGGTGGGATAGACGAGCAGCGTCGCGCCGGGATCCTGGTCGATGACGTAGCCGATCAGGTTGAGGATGCATTCCGACTTGCCCAGCTGCGTGCCGAAACACAGCACCATCTTCTTCAGGCGGCGGTCGCGGAAGTTGTCGAGGATTTCGCGCAGGTACGGCGTGCGGGCAGTCTTCCACGGTCCCGGCATGGGCGAGGAAGCGGCGTCGAGGACTCTGTTCCGGTCGGCCCATTCCGAGACGTCAATCTTCTTCGGCGGAACCAGCGCCCTCAGTTCGCGCGGCGTCCAGAGCCGCGGACGGCGCGCGGGGCGTGAAGGGGCCTTCGCGGCTCCACGTTTCAAGGGTCGTTCTGACAAATTCCTCGCTCACCTCCTCCACCAGCGCGCGCGTATCGTCGGCGGTAAAACGGAATCCCAGCTCGTTGGGCAGACCGAGCATCGCGGCGCGCAGTTCCACGCAGCGGCCGATCCATTCGCGGTACATGTCCGCGCGGCTGATCAGCTCGCCGCGGCGTTCGTCGAGATCGAGCTGCGCCTTGTCGGCCTTCGCCTGGCGCTCCTCGGTCTCGGCCTTGAGCTTGCGGTACTCCAGTTCTTTGACGCTGGCCGACTCGTCGGGATTGCTTTTCAGATAGGCGATATAGGCGAGAACGCAGTCGCGCATCGGATACCGCCCCTTCTCGTCGCGCGGCAGGATCCCCTGCTGCGCCAGCTGCCTGACGCGCCGGTCGGTCATGCCGAACAGGTCGCCCAGTCGCGGACTCGTGAGCGCCGGCCAGCCGGCGTTGGCAGCCCAACCTCCCGATCGCGAACCTTTGAGCGCCGGTCGGCCGGCGTCGGCGGACAGTACGCCGCAATCCGCGTTTCTTTTCGGTGTAAACTCTGGTTTCGTCGCCAAAATATTCACTTCCAGTTATCATTTTTAGCGGAAATGGCCGATTTTTCGCTTCCGCACGTCCGAATTTCGAGCCTCTTCCGACCCGCGGGCAAATTTCCGCCGGAAGGACCCGCGCTCACCACCTTACACCTTGCCTTGACTGCGTTTGAGCTCGGTCGCTCAAGACGCTCGAAATCACCTCGAACGTCATTTATCTATACTTATGTGACGTTCGCAAAGCGCCGCTCGAAGCAGACGCCGACGAAGCGCGACGAAGTTGCGCCTGTTTCGGAAATCGACTTATCCACAAAACTTCATAAAATATGGCTGTCAACGCATTTTTTTCGCGCTTTCGCCATTTCCGCCACGGCCCTTTTGTTGCCAAAATCTACACGCCTGAAAATGAGGTCGAGTTGTTCGTGCGGGATGCACGCATAGCGATGCGTCGTCTCCACGCTGTCATGTCCGAACTCCTTCTGGAGCACGTCGACGCGGATGCCGTTTCGCCATGCCTGATAAGCGTAAGTCTTGCGTAAGCTATGCGCGGCGATGCAGCGAGTCTTGCGCGCGATGCCGATTTTGCGCGCCGCTTCGCTGATGACGCGCGAGATTCGTTCGCGCGACAGGGCGCGACAGTTCCCTTTTCGGTCGCGCTTGCGCGAGAGGATCAGCGGCGTCGCCGGCGAATAGTCGTCGCGTTTCTTCAAGGCGCGGACGTGAACGCGCAAAATCTCTTTCATCTTATCGGTTACGGGAATGTCGCGCGTTTTACCCGTCTTCCGTTCGCGGATTTGAACTCTTTCGACGATCTGAATGCGACTGCCATCCCCCGCCACCACGTCGCCGACGTTCAGCGAGACGATGTCCGAGGCGCGCAATCCCCAATTGATGCCGATGCAGCACGCCACGTAGTAGACGCTGTTCCACTCGCTCATGTACCGCAGGAAGCGATTGACCTCCTGCTCCGTTCGCAGCGGATCGGTGCGCTTCATTTCAGGATCGCCCTGCGAAGCCGTCTCGGCGTCCACCCTGCCCGCGCTCGGACAGCCGCCCATTCCACCATGAGACCGCGGTCTTCGCGATCGATGCGGCAGATCGCGACGGCGCCGTACGACGGCGGCCAATGCGTCGCTTCGACGACGTCGATCCAGTATCTGCGGCGCCGGGCGTCCCACGTCGCATAAAGGATCAGCTCGTTTCGTTCGGCCGTTTCGCCCACCGCCTTTCCAATCCCAAAAGTCTTACGATTGCCGCTTGACATAATGCGCATTATGCGTATAATAGAGACATAGAGGAGGTGCGCCGATGAAGTTCAAGGAACTGGAAAAGATCCTTTTGGCGGACGGGTGGAGACGAAAGAATTCGAGAGGTTCGCATTTCCATTATGTCCACCCGACCAAACCGGGAAAGGTAACGATTCCCAATCACCCCGGCGACCTCGATCCGAAAACGGCAAAATCAGCGTTGAGACAAGCCGGGCTGTAGACGCCCGGCCACTCTCGACAGTCATAACACAAGGAGGCCATTGCCATGAGACTCACCTATCCTGCCTGCTTCTACCCCTGCGATGAGACCGAAGGCGCCTATACCGTCGTCGTTCCCGACCTGCCCGGCTGCGTTACCCAAGGTAAGGATCTTGCCGACGCCATTTTTATGGCGGAAGACGCCGCGGCCGGCTGGGTGCTCGACGAGCTCGAAGACGGCAAAACCGCTCCCGCTCCCAGCCGTCCGGAAGACGTGAAAGCCGACGAATACGAGAACGGCTTTGTCAGCCTGCTTGCGCTCGACATGGACGCATACGCCGAAAAGTACGGCAAGAAAGCCGTTCGCAAAAACCTGACGATCCCCGCGTGGCTGAACACCTCCGCCGAGGCGCAGGGAGTCAACTTCTCCCAAGTGCTTCAGGAAGCCCTCGAAGCTCGGCTTACCGCCAATTAAACCGCTCCAACGCAAAGAGCCGCCTCTCGACAGGGGCGGCTCTTTGTCGTCGGCAAAATTTCTTCGCAATTTCGCGACATTATCATTATATTCGCTCGAGCGGACACAGCAAGGACATCATCGAGGGCATTATCGCGGCCACGCTCCCTTACAGTCAAAAAAGGTCAAGACCCTGCTGCGCGCCGTAAAGCGCCGAACGGGCGATCTGCAGAGGCACCTGACGGCGCCGCCGACGCAACGTGCGCACGTCCATGCGGCATTTGTCCGCCAGACGTTGTAGCGTCGAATCGTCCTCAATCCGCCATTGCACCGGGCTGTCGACGTAAACGACGTGCAGCCGATAAGCTTCCCAGTCCTGAGGATAAAGTTCCCGCACCTCCCTGCCTGCGGCGGCGATCGCTTTCCAGCCCGCTTTTTCGAGCGGTTCGGTGACCCGCATGACGCGCTCGGCCAAGGACGGAACGGGGCCTTCGCCGCCCCCGCCGGAGCTGCGCCCGTTTTCGACGAACGGCCGCCATGTCGCCGCCGCCACGAGATCGTCGTACGTCGGCGGAGGCGCCTCGCCGACGATAGCCGCCAGGCCCCGCGGACAGCGCGACGCCACGATGTCCAGCGCTCTCGCCAGCCGTTTCACGTCGTCCATACCTTCATCCCCCTTGCGTTTTTTCGCCTTGTTGCTACAATGTAGATACAAATAAATCAAAGGAGGTTTCGTCATGCCTACCGCAGACACTTCGATCCGAGTCCGCCTCGACGGAGAACTCAAAGAGCGCGTTTCCAGCAAGTTCGACCGCATGGGCCTGACTCTTTCCGAGGGCGTGCGCCTGTTTTTGGTGAAATTCGACGAAGAGAACCGCCTCCCCTTCGAGCTGACGGTGCCCAACGCCCGCCTGAAGAAAGCCATGGCCGACCAGGAAGCCGACAAGGGAAACAAAAGCTACGGCAACGCCGACGAGCTTTTCCGCGACCTGGGCTTGTAAATGCTGGAGATCAATACCTCGGCGCAGTTTCGCCGCGACGTGAAACGCATCAAGAAACAAGGGCTGGACACCGCACCGCTGAAGGAGGCCATCGCCCTTCTGGCGGGCGAACTGCCCCTGCCCCGGCAGGCGCGTGACCACTCGCTGGGCGGCAACTGGACCGACTACCGGGAACTGCATCTGGCGCCCGACTGGCTGCTGATTTACCGCATCGACGGCGGCGTCCTCTATCTCACCCAGACGGGGAGTCATTCGTATCTGTTCGGCAAATGACCGGAGCTTCGCGCTTCCGGTCGTTTTTCATGCTCTCCGCCCGGTCAGAAGTCTTTCCTGAACTGCGCTTTTTTCTGCTTCTCGCGGCGCACGCGCTGCGCGTCTCCCGTGAACGACATGGTCGGGCCGTCGTAGCCCAGCGCCCACATCGAGCCTTTTTGCCCGGTGCGGCATTTCGCCACGATGGCGATCAGCTCCGGCGGCGGCGTGACGTTGTTGGCCAGCTGGCAGGCGTTCGGCTCCGGCGGCTCGTCGAGGAACAGCTCGATCAGCGTGTCGCTCACGCGCGCCAGATTGTTGCCGCCCGCCGCCTTGCCCGAAAAGTCGCCCTGCCGCTGGCCGAGCTTGGACTGCTCCGACATCTGCGACAAGACCAGCCACGTCGCCGGAAACTTCGTCTGCCACGCGCGCAGCGCCTCCACGCAGGCGCGCTGACACTCCATCTCGTTCGCGAAGCCGGCCGTCGCCGTCAGAAAATCCCATATCACCAGCCCCGGCGACTGCGCGGCCACCGCGCTCTCCACGTCCTTCAGCTCCATCGGCCCGCCCGACAGGCGGAAACGTCCGCGGTCGATCTGCGCGCGCCGCTGACGGACCTCCCGAAAGCCGTCCGGATCCTCGCGGATCGCCGCGATCATGCGCCGTTCGCTCATGCCCGCCAGCGGCAGCAGACGCCGCAGCGCGATCCGCTCCGGCTTCATGTCGAGCGACAGGTACAGCACGCGCTGTCCGACCTCGCGCAGGTACGTCTCCGCGAACGACAGCGCCAGCGAGGTCTTCATCGTGCCCTCGCCGCCGACCAGCGTGACGATCCCCCCCGGCAGCACGCCGCCGCCGATGCTGCGGTCCAGCCGTTCGACGCCGCTGCGCGCGAACGGCTTGTCGCCCCACGAGCGCACCTCCGCCTCGAAGCGGTCGAGAACGCCGTCCTGGCCGTCGCCGTCGTCCAGCGTCAGGCGCGTGGTGCGGGCAAGATCCGCCCAGGCGCGCTGGAACATGGCCGCCGTGTCCGCGTCCGGCGCGAAGGCGTCCCTGATCAGCCGGCGTCCTGCGGTCACGGCGTCGCGGCGCTGACGCAGCTCGCGCAGCAGACGCGCCTGATTCGGCCACGCGGCCGTACTGGATACGCTGTCCACGAAGCCGGCGAAGTCCGATTGGCTCAGCGCGCCCCGAGCCGTCAGCAGCACGCCGTCCAGCGGCTGCCCGGAACGCAGACGCGCGGACAACGTCTTGAAGACGCCGAAATTCTTGCCGTTGTAAAAATCTTCCGGCGTCAGCAGCGCCGCGATCTTTTCGGCCGCGCTTCGGTCCAGCAGCATCGTGCCGATGACCGCCCGTTCGGCCTCGGCGCTGCACGGCATCTGATCGGGCAGCACGGCCGGCTACCCCGCCAGATCGGCGTCGCGGATGAAGTTCTGCGCCTTGCCCAGGAAGCGCAAGTCTTCCCCCCGCTCGGCGCGCTCGATCAGAGCTTCGATCTGCGGTTCCAGCGCGCGCAATGCCCCGTTGCGCGCCGCGGCGTCGGGCAGCGCGGAAAAACGCCGCCGCCACTCGCGGCGCGCGCCTTCCTTGCCGTCCCGAAGCCCAGGCCACATCGTCCAGAACTCCTCGAACAGCTCGTCGATCCTCGACGCGACGGGCGGCGGAGCTTTTCGGCCCCGCCTCAGCCAAGCGCCGATATAGCGCACGGGGTCGCGGTACCTGCCGCCCTTCTCGCATTGCAGCAGCAGAGCGGCGGGGATCTCCCCCTCCACCCTTTCGCGGCCGTAAGCCTCGATCCAGCGCCGCACGGCCACGCGCAGTTTGCCGGCGTCCGCGCGCGGGAAGTCGGCCTGTATTTTTTGCGTCAGTTCTTCGGCAAGAGCTTCGTCCGGAGAATCCGCGATCATCCGTTGTTCGCCCGGGATCTCCGGCTCGGAAGGCGAAGCCGCTTCCCCCGCTCCCCCCTTTGGGGGGATTAAGGGGGGATTGTAGTTCTCTGAATCTAGTTCATTGAATCTAGTTCTCCGTCCGTTTGACGGACTGGTCGAGTCCGTTAAACGGACTGCATCAGTCCGTATAACGGACTCGGTCCGTGTGGCGGACTCGTCCGATCCGTCGGACGGACCGGCGGCGCGCGGATTGGGAAGCAATTGGTACAGCGTCGTCTTCTTGTATTGATTGTTTACGTATCTGGATTCCCTTCTCAGATACCCCAGATCTTCGAGATGCGCCAGCGACTTGAAGCACGTGGAGCGGACGCAGCGCGCCTTTTTGGCGAGAGTCTCGACGCTCGGCCAGCAGACGAGCGAACCGTCCTCCCGGCGGGCGCCGGCGTACGAGCGCAGCGCCAGATAGACCGTCACGTCGTAGGCGGTCAGACGTTCGTCCTCCAGAACATAATTTTCAATCACGCAGAACGGCTGTGCGAAATCCAGCACTTGGAACGATGTGTTATCCATGATGCGCACCTCTTTTTATATGAAAAACGGATCGCGGCGCAGGCTCAGTTCGCGCCGCAGCGGTGTTTTCGTGTGTTTTTCCCGCAGGCGATGCGCTTGGCGCCGCGAGGCGATTTGTGCCGATGGCGCATCGACTTTTTCAGCTTGGCATTGTGGCGCCGCTGACGCTCGATTTCCCTCTTGGCGGCCTGAAGTTCGCGCTCCGTTTCGACGACCGACTTCGCCACTTTCAGCAACTCGTCGGCCGCGTTCCGGCACCGTTTCCGCTCCGTTTCCAGCAGTCTTTCGTAAAAAGACCTGACCGCCTTGTGCCGGCGGGCTTCCTTCCAATACAGATAAAAAGCGGCGCCGCACGACGAACAGACAACAAGACCAAGAACGGCGCAAATCTCGACGGTATCCATGAAGGCTCCTTTCGTTCTCGAGGGGAACGGACGTGGGCGAAGAAGAACGCGCCCCGCCATTCTCGAGATGTGATATAATCCGAGGCAAGGGCGCAAGTCCTTACCGTTGTTTTCGAGTCGTTTCGGTGCCGGCCGAAGCGGCTCTTTTTTTCGCGCGCATCATCTCAAGCCTCCTTTCGCGGCGGCGTCACACCGCCTGCCAGCGCTCCAGCTTCGCCGTGATCGGAAAAATCCCTTCCACTTCCTCGAGTGTCCAGACGTAAAAGCGATAGATCACCCGCCACACGTCCCCCGGAAACATCAGACACAGCAGCACGGGACACTGCTCCCGCCGCGACCAGGCGACGCGGTACGAAACACCGCTGCGCGGATCCCTAAAAGTCATCGTCCCCGCCTCCGTCCCAACAGGCGATCATGAACAGCAGCGCCGCCGCGAACAGCCCCGCGTACCCAAGCAGCCATTTCACGAGAACCTCCTCGCCAGCCAGCGCCGCAGCCGCTCCAGCGGCGAGAGCCGGCGGCCCCAGCGGGAGTGCGGGCCGTAAACCGCCCTCATGGCTCCGTCACCTGCCGCCAGCGCTCCGGCCGCGCCGCGAAACGCCGCGCTCGCCTCTTCGCAACGCACTGCCGCAGCACGGGCAGAGCGACCTCGTACAGCAGCGACAGCGACAGCCCCACGCCGCCCAGCAGCGCGCATATTTCCATGAAGAACCGGCACCACTGCGCTTCATGAATCGCTTCCATCGAACACCTCTCCCTTCTTTATCCGCTCGATCAGGTCCCGCACCTCGTCCACTGCCCAGCCGCTGCGCCCCGTCGTCACCTTCCTGGGCTTGGGGTACTTCCCCAGCCGCACCTGATCGCGCAGCGTGCTCTTGCCGATGCCCATGATCTCGGCAAACGTCTCTTCCGAGATAAAGCCTTCGGCCGGCAGTTTGCACACCGCCTCGACGTTCCGCACGCGGTCGCTCTTGTGCGACTTCTTCGCCAAACCGTCGAGTATGTAGTCCCCCAGACGCCTGATGTCTCCGTCCGACATCGCCAGTTCGACGTTCATGCCGCTTTCACCTCCCGACACAATCTCATCCGCCGTTGACGGCGTTTTTATTTTTCGCTACAATAAATCAACAAAAAGGAGGAATGCGCTATGTGCTTCAATTCTGATTTGGTTCGCCGCGTCGGCGCCAGAATGGCGGCCGGAAACGCCGCTTCCAGCCCTGTCTCGCCGCATGTGCGTTCCATCGTCGAAAGCAAAACCGATCGCGAAATCGCCGAGGCGCTGACCCGGGCATCGATCAATACAAGGAAGCGTCATGCCGACCACTGAGAGCCAGAATTACAACCGCATCTACGAACTGCTGGTCAGCGGGGAAAACGATCTTGTCGGTCAAATCGCCTATGCAGTCTACAAACAGCAGAAAATCGACAAGATCAAACGCTTTATAGAGAATAACGGGCGCATCCCCGAAAAGTCGGATCTCGCCTCTTTTACCGAAAACGCCGCTTCGGAAAAACAGCTTGGCTTCTACAAAGAGCACGCTCTGTCGATTCTGCGCGAATTCCTCGAATACACGCTCGACGATCAGGTAAACGAGATCGAGGCGCAGAAAAAAGCGGATTACGACAAGCGCATCAACGACATTCTGAACCGGGTCACGCCCAAAGGGTTTATGTACGGGGTCTGGCAGGGCGTTTTCGCCTCGTTCATTTTTTTCGCCGCCGGCATCCTTCTGCTTCTCGCCACGGGAGGCTGGGCTCGCATCGGCAAAGCCCTGATCCAATTAGCTCAGTAAACCGCCGCCCCCCAGGGCGGCTTTTTTCGTGTCTTCCATCACTACGTTCCTTCCGCCTCGACCTCCGTGCCGGGGCTTTTTTCGTCTGCGCCCAGCAGCTTTCGAACCGCCTCCACCACCAGCGAGTTCACGCTCTTGTATTCCCGCTTTATCTTGTCTGCACGAACAAAATGTTCTATACTCTTATGAACGCAACGTCCGCTGCGGGATGCCAAACAAGTCTTCGAGAGCGTCCCAATGCTTGACCTTGCCGTCCCTGCTCCCCGCTTCCAAGTGCTGGTACATGCGAGTGCTCATTCCAAGCTTTTTCGCCACGTCCTCTTGCCGGAGACCGCGTGACAATCGAGCCTTTCTCAGTTCTTCCCTCAAATCTATCCACATCCTTTTCGCTTGAACCGTCCCAAACTCCCGTTTCGCGTCAAATTCCCTTTGAAAGGAGCGTCTGTCTTGATCTCGGAATTCGATCCCCATGAACTGAAAAAACTTGGCGTTTTTCACTCCGAGGCGCTCGCGCAGGCAATCGACACGATGTCAATCGAAGCCCTCAAGCGGCACATGGAGCGTATGCGTCCGTTCCAAGAAATGATGCGTCCGTTCGCTTCACTCGCGGAAAGGAATAATCGTATCCGCGAACTGTTCACGCCCCTGCCTCCCGATTCCGCGCTCTCCTCTCTGGCCAAAATATCTGCCGCAGCGAAAGCCCCTTGGCTTAAAAGTTTGGGTACGCCCATACCTCGCGACTCGCCGTTCTTTCACGGCGCGTTCGCTCCCATACCGGCGCGCTTCCGAAATTGGCTGTCCGTGCCTTTCGGAGAGTCTTCGGAAGAGCAGGAACGCGACATCGACGGCGCGCAGTATTCTATCGATACAGCAATAAAATGTACCGACGCCCAAGTCGGCGCACTGGAAAAAGTACCCAACGTTAATGACGACGCTTACCATGCCAATACCCTACAGGTGATAAGAAGCCTGCGCGCCGTACGTGTCAAACTGAATATTCCCGCCAGTGCATCCGATTCCGAGGCGCTTCTTCCTTACGATGTTGCTATCCAAGTTCGCATTTCTCCCCAACAACTTGCTAATGTCATAAAAAGCTCCACTCAGAAGCTCCTTCTCCAAGCCGGAGACATCATAATGAACCTACGTGAACACGGAATGCAGATGACTTACAACGCCATCACATCTTCCACCTTCGAGAAGCTACAATCTCGTTTTCATCGAATGCTCCCTTTTGTAGCCAGTGAATTTTTCAATCCGCAGGCCTGTCTTGCGCCATTCGCCGATATTTGTGCTGAAGTGGGGAAAATGCAGTTTCCGCCTTCGCTTGTCGGGCTGAATATAATAGTCGGGGTCATTTTGAATGTCATCGGGATTATCAATTTATTTCAAAAACCTTCCAGACAATCGACAATAAAGCAATAACCACATACCGTATGGGCGATCAGAGGTATCCAAACTTCCAACGTCAACCGCAGCTTCAAAAACAACTTCAGGTACTTCAAACTGTCTATAGAAGCAGACACTTCCCACAAATATTGCCCTGGGGGAAAATGAGTTTCTCTATATTGCACGCAGAATGAAAGCAAAAGAAGGTCAATAAGTTCCACCCCCCGAAGAATTGTATTTTTCACCATTCCTACTCCTCCTTCTCCACTCCCAGCAGCTCGTTCGGCGTGCATTTGAGCACTAGGGCCAGCCGTTTAGTTACGGTCGTATTTGGCTCCCGATTACCACGCTCATAACGCGCTAAGGTTTCAGTACTGAGTCCGACACGGTGGGCCAATTCGGCTCGCGATAACCCTCTAAACTGCCTGTAACGCTTCAGTTTTTCCACGTTGTGGAACCTCCTTCCCGACCTCCGTGCCGGGGCTTTTTTCGTCTACGCCCAGCAGCTTCGCGACCGCCTCCACCACCAGCGAGTTCACACTGCGCCGCTCTTGGTAGGCGCGCTCTTTCAGCGCCGCGTAAAGATCGGCCGGCAATCGCGCCTGATAAATCGATACGTTCATTTCATCACCTCGCAATTTCGTAATTGAATTAATCACGTTATACTACAGAATCGTAATTGATTCAAGCACCTATTTCAATCAAGCATACATTACAATCAATTACGAGGTGATAGAGTATGCCGAAATCCACTCGCCAAATACGACTTGACCCCGATGTGGAAGATGCTGTCCAGAAAGTGGCTGACCAGGAATCTCGCTCCTTTAGCAGCGCTTGCAACTGGCTTCTGAAACAGGCGGCAACTCGGTATCTTTCCGAGCGCGGATTAAAGAACGAATAACCGCCCCTCGGCTGCTGCCTTGCCGCCGAACCTCTTTGTCTAACCATTCGAGATCAAACGGTTCAAGACGAATTTGTATCGTTTCCTTCGCCATATCATCACCGCCTCCCCGCCCCGGCCTATGCGCCGGGGCTTTTTTCGTTACGTCAGAGCCGCCTGACAGGTCAGGAAATCCTGCGCGACGCTTACCAGCTCGCGCAGGGCTGCGAGGAAGTCTGCGTTTTCCGGAGCTTCCAAACGGCCGTCGCCGCTTGCATCCTTGATCAGATTGGTGATTTCCCGCGGCTCGTCGGAAAGATCGCGCAACAGCGCCGTCGCTTCCAGAATCAAGCAGAGCGCGTCGAGCTGGGCGCCGATTCGGCCGCCGTCTTCGCCGCGCAGGCACGGCGACCATTCGCCTGCGCGCCCCGAGGGTTTAGCGTAAAAAAGTAATTTTCGCTTTCGCCAAGCGCACGGGCAATGCTCTTCAGATCGTCAACCCTTGGACTTCTTTTTCCCGTCTCGAAGTTGATTATTGTACTCCTAGACATTCCCGCATTTGCCGCCAGATCATTTTGAGAAAGGCCACAAGTAAGCCGTTTATCTTTGATTAGACTGCCGATATTCATGATCTCACCTTCCCTAATTGTTGTTTTTAAACGTGAACTTATCGTGATTTTAGATTAAGAGATTTCATTTGTCAACTCCAAAAGAGTAAAAACTTACTCTTGATTTTCTGTTGACGTTTGTAGACAATACTTAAAAGAGGTGAGACAATGACTATCGGAGAGCAGATAAAGAATTTTAGAGAACAAGCACACTTAAAACAAAAAGATCTTGCGGATCTAACTGGTTATTCGCGAAGCTCTATCATTAACTGGGAGAACGGATATAGAAATCCCACCTTTGATGTGTTGGAGCATATTGCCTCCGTGCTCCATGTTTCGGTGCACACGTTGACGGGAGGAGTGGAGGATCGGAGCAGTATTGCCGTTGTTCCTTCCGAACCGCCCGCGACTGCCTCCGGAAAGGTTTTGGACGCGCTTGTCCGCCGGCTGGCGGAAAAAGATCCCGACATTGTGCTGATGTTCGCGCAGCCGTTTACCGACGCCGAAGTGGAGATTTTGACAGGGGCCTTCCGCGGCGTTGCCGCCATGCGCGCCGAACTGAAAAAAGAAAAAGAACGACGTTCAACCACGCCGATCGCCGACGATCGTCCGCTGGGCGTGGAGAACGGGAAGAATCACGTAAGCTAAGGAGCAAAAAGAGCCTGTCTCAAAACCCGCGTAAAAGCGAGAAAGAGACAGGCTCTAATATAATTAGTGAGGTGTAGCATGGATATAGTTCTTGATGGAGAGTACAAAGGCAAAGACATCACGGTAAAAGGTGAAAAACTTCAAATTGCTACTGGTTTCTTCAAATCAGTCATCCTCAATTCAGACAATCTGAAAAGTTACGAACGTACGGCCCCAGAGAGATTCCTTTTGACAGTGTACTACCAAGACGGCAAGTTTAGCCTTCTTCGCGGCAATGAAAAAACGTACCCGCAGATGCTTAAGATTCTGTCCGACATTCCTGAAAAAACCGTTGATATGGTAACCCCATTGGATCCAGCGTCGCCAATGCTTATCCCCACCAACATCTCAGAACCTTCTTTCCTGCAAGTAATACCAGAGAACCAACGCAAAAACAACGACTGCATTCTTTGCGGAAAAAAGGTTGGTCTTATGACAAGGATAGCTTTAGCCGATGGTTATTTATGCCCAGCTTGTTTAGGGAAAATTATCGAGGGATACGGCAACGAGGTTTCTACCGTCTTGAAAAGCACAAGCATCCTGCAACTTAGAGGTTTTGCCGAGCGCATTCAAAATGAAATGAAAGAAAAGCAACATGAACGAGAAAGCTTTACACCCACCAAAATAGCGAATAAACGTGTTCTTATCGATGAAACAAATAATCTTGTAAAGCTTGCCCCAAAGTTAAGGAATTTCACAAAATACAAAGACGATGATTTCGAAATCTACCGCTTTGATCAAATAGTGAATTACGAGTTAATCGAAGATGGCGGAAACGTCGCCAGTGGCGGCATTGGAAGAGCAATATTGGGAGGGCTTGCATTTGGAGAGAGCGGCGCAATCGTAGGAGCCGCAACTGCAAAAAAGAGCAGTACGTGCAAAGTCCTTCAAATCAGAATTTCGATTGCAGGCGAGCTACGCACCTCTCTCGTCATGGATTTCATGCCGATGGAAACCAAGAAATCCGATCTCATTTATAGAGACGCTTTCAAAGAAGCTCAAAGTACTCTTGCAGCTCTTGACTCAATAACACACAACGTCCTCCCGATAGAAAAAGCGCAGAATGATTCGTTTGATGCTACGGAAGAACTTCGAAAATACAAGTCGCTTCTCGATGACGGCATCATCACGCTAGAAGAATTCGACGCTAAAAAGAAACAACTTCTTGATCTTTGATTCCATCTACGACGACGGCGAACGGCGTCTGTCGCCAAGAGAACAGGAAACCGCCAACTTCGCCGTCCGCGGTGCCATGGTCTGCTCTATCCGTCGCCCTCGCGTCTGGACACTGTGATCTTCCCCCGATGTAAGCCTCGCATAGCATACAAAATTTCACAGATTCCAAATAAATAGAGAAGGAGATATAAATGGGTTCGACCAGTTCTTCTTTACAGCATGTCAAAAATAGTATTTTTTATCATATTCATCATAGAGGATCTCATGACGAGCAGTGGCTTCCAGGCCATGAAATTGAATTTCGCAAAGAACGGATCAATACATACAACAGCTACTACTTAAATTACGACTACCCAATAATGTTTAATGACGCAAGATATACGTTGCCAGAAATCGTAAACGCGCTAAAAAATGGAGCTCCTTTTTTTTACAACGATATACAAAATTTTCTCAAACTACCGCATGAGTTAGCTCAAGTCGCAGACGATCTCATTACCTGCATAAGGGAGGAGATTTTCGAAAATATTCGTCAAAAAGAATTTCCGCAATGTCTCAGCAGAAAAAATTGCCCACGAACGATATTTACACCGAGAGCGATACGGCACCTCCTATTTTGAAGAAAATGCACGGAAGTATTGGCGAGGTATACAAGAGGATGATAGATCGGACGAAGAAATTCTCTTCCTGGGCAAAGCCCAAATTCTTGAAGAGATTCGATGACCTTGACTCACCATGCATAAAAGGCCATTCCTCGCCGCGCGCAAACTGGCCTTTCACTCAAGCCGGCGTGTGCGAGGCGCCGCGGATGCTCAGGATTTGCCCGTTTCTATCGACAGTCAAGACATAGCAATCGGGGTCCGGGACAACGCAAAAGGGTTGCACCGTGGCAGCCTTGTAACGTAGCATAAATTCCATAGGAGTGAAATGCCGTATTTTATCGTTGGAATCAATAACGATCCAGTCGCCGGCTTTTGCCAATTCCACGCCGTGACTGTTGCCGATATAACGGTCTTTGGCAACCCGAAAAGCCCGCACCCTTGCGGGGCGTTCTTCGAAAATTTCCACTTTTTCCAAACCAATCATGGTGATACTCCTTTCGTTTTTTAATTATTGGGAGGTAATTATGGCAGAAATGCGTCTGACAAACCCTGAAATTATGACGTTCAACACCGTGAGAATTGCGTACCTCGATGCTCACTTTCAAGAAAACGGTGGTGGCACCGGATTCTTCTTTCACTACATGCTATCGAAAAACATCGGCATGGAATTCATTGTAACAAACAAGCATGTTTACCAAGCCTCGCAGCGCGGGCGTCTTTATTTTCATCAGAAGATCGGGGAATCCTCCGCTTTGAATATTACTCCGCCTAAATCGTATGATATCGATAACTGGCAATCCTTATGGTTCGGCCATCCTTCCGACGACGTTGATATCGCGATTCTTTCCTGCGTAGATCTGTACGAGCGTGAGAACAAGCGAAGGCCAGACCTCAATATCCAATTCTCCGATATCGTTCATGATATCAACTATTCATTTATCGCTTCCCATCTCTGTTACGAACGGAGTGTGCCTATCAACGTGATCGAGGAGATTTATTTTGCAGGCTATCCGAATCTTCTGTGGGATAAGTACCACGCTATGCCCATTGTAAGACGCGGAATCAACGCCACGCGAATCGACGTTGACTTTCAAAACAAGCCCTGCTTCCTCATCGACGCCTCCGTATTCCCTGGCTCCAGCGGAAGCCCAGTATTTATCCTCAACGAGGGATTTTATCATAACGGAAACGCCACAGTCCTAGGCGGCTCCCGTTGCGTCTTTCTTGGCGTTCTTTCCTCGGTATATCAATACCAGCAACCATGGGATCTGATTACTGTGCCTGTTGCGCAGGGAGAAAATGTAATTCCAATGTTCAATGAAAAGATGGATCTTGGGTATGTAATCAAGGCACAGACCGTCATTGAAACGATCGAAACTTGGTGTAAATATAATAGCATAAATCTTATCGAGCTTAAAGAGCAAGCCCGTAGAATAGAAGCAGAAAGCCTCCTCCACACGTAATTTTCTCGAAAAACGTCGCAAGACACTCCCGGCAGAACATCTGAACCTGGGCATATTTTCAAGGCAAGAACAGTTATCGAAACAATCGAAGCATGGAAAAAGTCCACCGAAAAGTAATCGATGCGATGTCATTCCGGCCGCCCAAAGCCGCGGTCGCTGTAAAGGAGGAAGATGAATGCCGGAAAAAGAAAACGGCATCGAACTGTTCGAGAACCGCAAGATACGCTCCGTCTGGGACGAAGAAAGGGAAGAATGGTACTTCTCCGTTGTGGACGTGGTCGGAGCCCTGACCGACAGCGCCAATCCCACGGATTATCTGAAAAAGATGAGAAAAAGAGACGCGGAGCTTGCCGCGTACCTGGGGACAAATTGTCCCCAGGTAGAAATGCTGACGGCGACCGGGAAAAAGCGCAAAACGCTGGCGGGCAACACAGAACAGATCCTGCGCCTGATCCAGTCGATCCCATCGCCCAAGGCCGAGCCGTTCAAGCTCTGGCTCGCTCAGGTCGGCAGAGAGCGCATCGAAGAGACGATCGACCCCGAACAGGCGATCGACCGCGCCCTCGAGACCTATCTGAAAAAGGGATATTCCGAGGACTGGGTGCATCAGCGCATCATGTCGATCCGGATCCGCAACGAGCTGACCGACGAATGGAAGAAGCGGGGCGTCAAGAAAGGTCCGGAGTACGCCATTCTCACGGACGAAATCACCAAGAGCTGGGCAGGCATGAGCACTCGGCAGTATAAAAATCTCAAGAATCTGAAGAAAGAAAATCTCCGCGACAACATGACGAACACGGAGCTTGTCCTGACGATGCTGGCCGAGTCTTCCACCACGGACATTTCGCGGGAAGAAAAACCGCGGGGCTTCGCCGAAAGCCAAAAGATCGCCCGCCGGGGCGGTCATGTCGCCAAAGTAGCCCGCCAGGCGCTTGAAGCGGAAACGGGGAAGCCGGTCACGACGCCGCAGAACGCCGTCGATTTCCGCCGCTTGCTGACGGACGTCATCGAAGACGTCAGCTCCCGGGCCGGCAGTGCGGAAGATGATAATCAAAAGGTCGAACGCCGAACGCGTTCGGAAGCGAAAAAAGCTCAAAAGGAGATTCTGCCGCCGCAGGAGTAATCACGGTTCACACTGACACAGGAGCAACTGGCGGTTCTCTATCACACGGGCAGGTCAAACAGTTGAAAATATGAGAACGGAGGCGAGCAAGTGCCAACTTCACTTCATAAGCTCCATATCAAAAAATTTAGGATTTTTGAAGACAAGACCTTCCATTTTGGTAAATACGTCACGGCGATTGCGGGGCAAAATGGAGTGGGAAAATCAAATATTCTCGGACTTGTTGCCAACTGCATTCAGTACAAGAAGAAAGGTCAACGTAAAGAATCTTTTTTTTCGCCTAAACAATTTCGTGCAGAATTCCATGAGCTTTTTAAAGGGAGCGCTGAACATGATCGGAGCGGCTCAGGATTGATGCGGTTCACATTTAGCGATGGCGATACAAGGGAATGCAGAATTACCTGGCAAAAAATCCACAGCAAAGACGCTTCCCAAGAGAATATTCAAGGTGACGCTAGTCCCGATACAAAAGATGATCAACAGAAGCGTTTTCGCATCATCCCATACCGGGATATCCCTGGAGCCAGGCGAACTCATACCAAGAAAGAAATGGCGCCAATTTATCTTGGCCTATCGCGTCTATACCCTGTGGGAGAATCTTCTCATTGCTCTGCCGTAGGGTTACAGCATGAAAATCCTGAAGCGACACAATGGATTGTTGATCAAGCGTTGCAAATTCTATCTGTCCCTATTGGTACGAACAGTTCCGTTGAGATGGACAGCGTTAAAATATCAGATGTAAAACGAAAAACGGGAGTTGGTTTTAAAGCGGATACCTATGATGCGCTCGCAAACTCCGCGGGACAGGACAATATCGGTCAAATCCTCTTGGCAATCTGGAAAATCAAAGCGCTGAAGGAAGATTTGGGGGATGATTTTCCTGGAGCCATTTTATTGATAGATGAATTTGACGCAACGCTACATCCAGCATCGCAGCGGAAACTCCTTGATCTGCTGATCCGCGAAGCCAAAAAGGCAGAGTTTCAAACTGTCTTCACGACTCACAGTTTATATCTTCTCAATCTCCTTTCAGGGAGAGTTGAGCATAATGCAAAGGGTTCAGAGGATGTCAATGATATTGAAATTAACTATCTGACGACAGCCAACGGATCTTTGGAGTGCTTGCGTAATCCTGCATTTTCGGTTATCGGAAACGATCTCAAGGAACAATTAGCTAAATACCCACAAAGAATAAAAATCTATACCGAAGATAATGAAGCACGCTGGTTTTTACGTCATCTCTTAGAAAAACTCACTCTTTCTGAAAGGGTTCAAATTCTAGACGACGTCGAAATGAGTTGTACTTATGCTGAAAAGCTTCTGAAAGCCGACAGAACATATTTTCAAAATGTACTCTTTATCCTCGACGGAGACGCTGGGCGCGAATCAAAAGTCAGGATTGATAATTTTGTGTACCTCCCTGGCACAGTTCGCCCAGAGTCAGTATTCATGGACTTCTTGTGCGACGCAGACCAGGCGGCTGAATTCTGTTCACAAACTGGGGCTTTTGAATCTGGATACACCGTGCGGAACTTCGCTAGTAAAAGACATGAGATCACGTTAAAGTCACAAAATAGCGATAAAAAGGAAAGAGATTTTTACAAAGAATGGTTTGAAGAAAATATTCAAAGCTTTAACGAACTCAATCTCTTCGAATACTGGTGTAAAGCAAACTCATCACTTGTCGATGACTTTCGAAAGAAATTTAAAGACGCGTTTAACCACATCGCCAAGCGTTTACGCATAAAATTTATTAGTTGACACTTGGCCACCTTTATAGTTTAATTTCTACAGATGAAGGAGGTGGCAAGGATGCCGTTCTATACTCCATTGCGCTACCCCGGAGGTAAAAGAAAACTCGCTCAGTTCCTTGAGCTTCTTATCAAAGCCAATAAACTTGAAGGGTGCACTTACGTTGAACCTTACGCCGGTGGCGCAGGGCTAGCATTGCACCTTCTCTTCAATCAACTGGCCAATAAGATCATCATCAACGACATCGACAAATCCGTTTTCGCCTTCTGGTATTCCGTACTGCGCTATCCTGACGAGTTGTGCCGGATGATTCATGACACTCCAGTGACTATGGATGTCTGGTATGCACAGAAAGCCGTTCATCTCGACGCAGATAAGTTTTCTCTTTTGGAACTCGGCTTCTCCACCTTTTTTCTGAACCGGACAAACCGTTCCGGAATTTTAAGCGCCGGTGTGATCGGCGGCAAAGCACAGAACGGCCGCTGGAAATTGGACGCTCGCTTTAAGAAAGACGAGTTGATTGCGCGCATTCAGGCAATCGCTGAGCGCGGCAACCAAATAGAGCTTTATGAAGATGATGCGATTCAGCTTTTGGAACGAATGGAGCCCAGGCTTCGCAAGCACCCTGCTCTTTTCTACCTCGACCCCCCCTACTACCATAAAGGATCGATGTTATATCAGAATTTCTACGAGCCAGAAGATCACGAGAACGTTGCCCGCAGAGTAGAAAAACTCAGTTCCCCGTGGCTGGTATCCTATGACAACGCCCAACCAATCAATGCTCTGTACTCTCAGTACCGCTCAATGACCTATTCTTTAAATTACACTGCCCACCGAAAGGTCATGGGAGATGAGTTTATGGCCTTTTCAGATCATCTGCAGCTCCCTGAGAATTTACTGAGCGGAACAATGAAAATATCTCCAATGCACAACATACAGTTCAAAGAATCGGCATAAAGAGGCCCCCTCGCCATCGCAGCGAAGGGGCTTTACGTTATTTCACAAATTCGACATCTTCTAAATCCACGCGCCCCTCTTTAACGGCGTCCAGATAGTCGGCCCACCACTGCATCATCCGACGACGCAGCGGCAACAGCTTGCTTTTGTCGTACGTCGCCTCGGTCTTGTCGCGCTTGAGATGCGACAGCTGACGCTCGATGGCCTCGTGGTCCCAGTGATGCTCGTGCAGCAGCGTGCTGGCCATATGGCGGAACCCGTGTAAGTCGATCAGCGGCGGCGTGTCGGGCGCGGGCACGTGCGCGACCAGCCATTTCAGCGCGACCTCCATGGCCGAAATCCCCATATACGGCGAGCCACTCGGCGTGTTCCGCGTCGAAGGAAAGATCGGCTTGTCCTCGAACGGCTGCCCCTTCCAGCGAATCTGCGCGATGCGGCGCATGGCGTCCAAAATCTCCAGCGCCTGGCGCGAAAGAGGCACGATCTGGATGCGTTTTTTCTTGGCGTGCACGACGGGAATGTGCCATTCGTCCTCGTGAATCTCCGCCCAGGTGGCCCTGCGAAGCTCCGATCTTCTCACGAAGGTATAACTGACCATCCTAAGGGCGTACCGCACGATCTGACGCGGATAGCAGTCGATCGCCAGCAAAAGCCGGCGCACCTCGCGCGGGTCGAACGCGGATTTGAAGTTCCGCACCTCCCATTCGGGGAGGGAACGGCTCAGATCGGCGGCGATGTTGAGAGCGACTTCCCCCTTATCGGCGGCCGCGTCGAGAATCGACCGCGCCAGCGCCCCCGTGCGCCGCGCCGTGTCGATCAGCCCGCGCTCGATGGGGTGCTGCAGAACCTCCAGCAGTTCGGGCCGCGATATGTCCGCCACCGGCCTGTTGGCCAAATACGGCAGCAGATACATCTCGATACGACGCTTGATGATCTTGTAATGGTCGGGAGATACCGCCTTCTCTTTCTTCTTCAGCCAGCGCGCGAAGACGTCGCCGAAAGTCACCGTCTTGTTGCGAATCGACACGCCGGTGCGCGCCTTCATCTTGCGGTCGTCGCGCTCGCGCCGCGCTTCCTGCAGCGACATGACGGGATACTCGCCGATGACGACCTTGCGCTCCCTGCCGCCAACGAACGAACGGATCAACCATTTCTTTTTTCCCTTCGTGCTGATCCTCAGATACAGCCCGTCGCCGTCGAAAAGCATGTAGTCTTTTTCCTTCGCCGCAGCTTTGGCAATCGCCGTGTTCGTCAACATGTGCGTCACCTCGGATTTTTGGTACGGTTTCGGCCGCGAAAAAATCGTCCACGGATTTTTGGTACGGAAACAGGTACGCTTTTTTCTTGGATTCCCCCGTTTTCCGTCGGCCTTCCTCGGTGACAGTATAACAAAAAAACCAGCCGTTGGGCTGGTTTTCGTTATCCATCGGCTTGTACCGATAGCTATCTTTCTGGTGGCGGTAACTAGATTCGAACTAGTGACACTGCGGGTATGAACCGCATGCTCTAGCCAACTGAGCTATACCGCCTTAAATTGGTTGCGGGGAGAGGATTCGAACCTCTGACCTTCGGGTTATGAGCCCGACGAGCTACCGGACTGCTCCACCCCGCGACATGCGCCGTTTCGTGGCGACATCGGGTATATTAACAGACTCCCGGGAAAAATGCAAGCGTTTTCAGGCGGGAATTTATTTCTTCTTCCCGCTCTTCAGACTGTTTTTTTCCTTCGCGCCCTTTTCGGACGCGCCTTTCGCGCCTTTCGCGTCTTCCTTGTCCCCAGCGGCGTTGGAAGCGATGACGACTTTCATCCCTTTCGCGACCAGCGGCTTGAGTTTTTGCAGGTCCTCGTTTCTCATACGGATACAGCCTTCGCTGGCCAGCGTGCCGATCGAGTCGGGATCGTGCGTGCCGTGGATGCCGATCCCCTTCCAGCCGGTCTTGAGGCGGATAAACCACGGACCGTAGGCGTTTTTGATGACGCCTTTGCCGTCTTTGAAATCATGGGTCCAGCTGCTGGCGTCCTGAATCTGTTGCACGGAGAAGTTGCCCTCGGGCGTGCGCATGTCGCCGGCTTTCGCTTTGTTGCCTGTCACCTTGCCCAAGGCGACACCCCATGAGTCGATCACTTTGTTGCCCTCGGCAAGGTACAGCCTGAAACCGGCCTTGTCGATGTAGATCCAGCGTCCTTTTTCGCCGCTGCGGGCGATGGCGGCCGGGGCGGGGGCGTCCGCATGGCGGGGCGGCTCGACGTCGTCCCTGACGCCTTTATTGGCTCCGACGTTTTTCGCGACGACGGCGGCATCCACTTTTTCGCTGTGAAGTTCCGGGCCGACGATGGCCGGTTTAAACGCACTGCCGACGATCTGCGGCTTGGGAGGTTCTTCCGTGCCACCGCGCAGTTCCCACGCGCCGAGAGAAACCAGTCCTACAAAAAACGCGACCGCCAGACCGGACAGGACGAGAAAATTTCCTTTCGCTCTTCCGTACATCATCATACCTCCTTCTGTCTTTCGCTCTCTTTATTTTACACAACGGGGCTTTTTTATGCCATAATGAATGCGTTGATTCGTCATTTTCCTCAAGATTTTTCTTGCCGGAGGTTTTTTCATGAACGAGCTCGCATCGTACATCGACCATACGCTTTTGAAGCCGGAAGCCACGGAATCGCAGATCCGCGCGCTCTGCGCCGAAGCGCGGCAGTGGCGCTTCGCCTCGGTCTGCGTCAATCCCCGCTGGGCAGCGACGGCGGCCGAGGAACTGCGCGGCAGCCGCGTCAAAGTCTGCACGGTGATCGGATTCCCGCTCGGCGCCTCGGTCAGCGCCGTCAAAGAGTTCGAAGCCCGCCGGGCCGTAGCGGACGGCGCCGACGAACTTGACATGGTCGTCTCCGTCGGCGATCTCAAAGCCGGCCGCGACGAGTACGTGCGTTCGGACATCGCCGCGGTCGTCAGAGGCGCGCAGGGGCGTACCGTCAAAGTCATCATCGAAGCCTGCCTGCTCACCGACGAGGAAAAGGCCCGCGCCTGCCGTCTGGCCGCCGCGGCGGGAGCGGATTTCGTCAAAACTTCGACGGGATTTTCCAAAGGCGGCGCGACCGTTCACGACGTGGCGCTGATGCGCGCCGTCGTCGGGCCTGACGTCGGCGTCAAAGCCGCCGGCGGCATCCATACGCGCGCAGAGGCGGAAGAAATGATCGCCGCCGGGGCGACGCGGATCGGAGCTTCGGCCGGCGCGGCGATCTGCCGGAAATAAAAGTTCTCCGGCGCATAATGAAAAGCGGACAGCCATAAAAGCTGTCCGCTTTTCATTATGCCCGGCATTCCCGCAGATAGCGGTTCAGCGCCTTTTCCGGCGCGTCAAAAGACGCCGCCAACGCGTAGCAGCACAGGCTGTGCACAAACTCGACGGAACGGTCCGTCTGGTTCCAAACGCGAAACCCCGCCTTCGCCAGACGGGCCATGCCGACGCGGTCGTAACCGTCGGGATGTTTGACGCCGCCCTCGGCCTGGCTGCACGCGACGACGTACGGTTTCGTTCCATGACGCTGTTCGATGCCGTCCAGCACCGACGGGATCATGTTGCCGGCCCCGTAGCCAAGCAGGCACAGGAAGCGCTCGCCGCCCTGCCAGGCAAAGCGCGCTCCCGGCTGGGCGAAAAACCAGCGGATATGGGCGCAGCGCTCGCGCAACTCGTCAGGATCGAGGTCAAGCATCTTCCGCACTTCTTCCGGCAGCTGCGCCGCCGCAGCGGAACGCCCGCCGGCTTCAGTCGAATCGAGGGCCCAGTCGGGATTGAAGAACAGCGGCTGGCCGTTAACGGCGTTAAAAGCGTCGGGATGCATGGCGTGCGTTTTGTGAGCGCGGTCGCCGGGGATCAGCTTCCAGTTGAAATAGACCCAGACGCCGCGCAGATCGGAGCAGCAGGCCATGGCCGCGCCGCGCAGGTTCGAGGTGACGTCTTCCGGCATGTAATCGAGCGTCAGCTGGCTGCCCGTCAGCACGACCGGAATGGGCAGGCTGCCAAAGCACAGACTCATCCACGCGGCCGTGTTCGCCATGGTGTCCGTGCCGTGAAGGATCAGCACGCCCGAAAGCCCTCGCTCCAGCTCTGCGGCAACGCAGCGCGAGATCTCCAGCCAATGCCCCGGATCCATCTCAGAACTGTCGATGCCGGGACTCCCAAGCGGCTCTCGAAAGAGCGCCTCCACGCCGCGTTCGGCAAAAAGCTCGGCAAGAGAATCTTTCAGACGCCGCGACGCGCCCGAAACCGGGGCCTTGCCCCGCCCGTCGAAACCGCTGGCGATCGTGCCGCCCGTAAAGACCACCAAAAGCCGTCCCATGGATCATTCTCCTTCGCCATCATGAATTTTACGTCGAAAATCAGCCAGCCGCCGCCTCTATTCTAACCGAAGAACGCCAAAATAAAAGCGCCGCGGCGAATTTTTTCTTCCGCCGCGGCACTCGCCTACTCTCCTCCGCAAATGATCGAACAAGCCTTATGGCCGTTACTTTTTACTCCCCGCTCGCTTTAAAGTCAAGAGCGCTGAAGCCGTCATGGAGAAGAGCTTTCCCGGGACTCGTTCCAGTTTTCAATACGCCTCTTCCCCGTCCTGACACAGCGCAAAGATCACAAAGTTTTGGGAAAGGCGGCGTCGGAACGTTTCTTTGCTTCGTCAAGCGTTTTATTCTATTTCATTCTCATCGTCAATTAAAAAGCTCAACCGTTTGTGTTATGATGAATGCGTTTTCCTCATATCGCTCTTTACATAAAGGACTGATTTTGATGACGTGGGGTCAGGGGCTCAGCATTTTCTTCCTCACCGGGTTGGACATCGTATCGTTCGTCATCCGCCTCTCCGCGCTGGTGATCATCCCCCAGCGGCACAATCCTTCCACGGCCACGGCGTGGCTGCTGGTAATTCTGCTCTGGCCGTGGCCGGGCATCGTCGCCTACTCCATCCTCGGCACCAACGTGCTGCCGTCGCGCCGCACGGAGCGGCACAACGCCATGCTTTCGCATTTTCATGACATCCGCGCGCGCATGATGCATTCCGAACTGCCGGGCGCCATCTCGCCGCGACTGCCGCCGTCGCTGCAGGCCACCGCCAATCTGGCTCAAAATCTGGGATATCTGAGCGCCGTTCAGGGCAACGCGGTGCAGTACGTCACCGAAGCCGGCGACTTTATCGACACGCTGGTCGACGAGATCGACGCCGCCGTCAACGAGATCGATCTGCTTTACTATATTTTCGCCGACGATTCGCAGGGACGCAAGGTGATCACCGCCTGCCGCCGAGCCGCCCGGCGCGGCGTCACCGTGCGGCTGCTCCTCGATTCCGTGGGCTCGCGCGAATTCCTGCGCAGTTCTTTGAGAAAAGACACCCAGCGCGACGGCGTTCGGGTGGAGGAAGCGCTTCCCGTGCGCATTTACCGCGCCAAAGCCGCCCGCTTCGACCTGCGCAACCACCGCAAGCTCGCCGTCTTCGACAGCCGCGTCGCCGTCACCGGCTCGCACAACGTCACCGAGCCCAGCTACGGGCGCTTCGGCAAGCTGATCTGGAAAGACGTCAGCCTGCGTTTCCGCGGCCCGGTCGTGCGTCAGCTGGAAAGCGTCTTCATCGAGGACTGGTACGTCGAGACCGGCGAGCGCCTCGACACCGCGCACCTGTTTTCCGCCAACGACGATTTCTCGGGGCCGTCGTGCCTGCAGACGGTGCCGAGCGGGCCTTCGTACCAGACCGAAAACTATCAGCGGCTCATCATCGCGTCCATCATCGGCGCTCAGGAACAGGTGACGATCACCACGCCTTACCTGATCCCCGACGAGGGCATGCTTCAGGCCATCGAAGTCGCCCGCCTGCGCGGCGTCAAAGTCAGACTGGTGACGCCGGCCCGGTCGGACCAGATCATCGCCGGTTACGCCTCGCGTGCGTATTACGAGGACTTTCTCCGCCTCGGCGTCGAAGTGTACCTCTACAACAAGGGGCTGCTCCACGCCAAAACCGTCACCGTAGACGACAACCTCGGCTTCGTCGGGTCGAGCAACTTCGACATCCGCTCGTTCTCGCTCAATTTCGAGATCAACATGATCCTCTACGGCGTGCAGGAAAATTTCGGCATCCACCGCGTGCAGGGACTTTACATCTGCGATTCCCACCGCCTCACGCAGGACGAATGGGGAAAACGCGGCCACGTTTCCATGGCGCTCGAGTCCGTGACCAAGCTGCTCAGCCCACTGCTGTGACCGGCGAGGAACCGGGCATCCATACATAAGTATTATAATCAGAAATAACTGTACATTTGCGATTCCTTCGGATATAATCTGACCGAACTCAATCTGCTGTTTAACGAAAAGGAAGTGCATCGATATGATCACCAAGGATATGCTGATCGCCGACATCGTCGACAAGTATCCGCAGGTCGTCCAGCCCCTGATGCTGTCCGGCATGGGCTGCATCGGCTGCGCGATCTCCCACGCCGAAAGCCTCGAAGAGGGCGCCATGGCCCACGGCATCGACCCGGACGATCTCGTCAGCGGCCTGAACGACGTTCTCAAGGCCAACGGCATCGAAGACTGATCACGGACAACCACACAAAAAAGCGCTTGGAGCACAGGCT
>NZ_ADFP01000045.1 GCF_000177335.1 Pyramidobacter piscolens W5455 | reverse complement strand
AACAGATGCGGTCGAGCACTTCGAGAGCCACGTATTCGCCTTTGTTCATTTTGGTGATTGTGCGTGAAGAAGTTGAGATCGTCTTCCTTAGGTCTTCCTTGCTCATATCTTTATCAATCAGCAGTTTAAACAATGGTTTATAGTTGAATGGCATTTTATCGCCGTCCTTTCTATCGCAGATTATACCATGAATCTTTCATTTATGAAATATTTCTGTTGACAAGTGAATGATACAGATGTATCATTTCATTAGTGAAAATAAATAATTCATAAATGAACAACAAGAGAGGTGATGGATTGAAGCACGTCGATTCGGTACGGCGCATCAAAAAGGCCCTTGGAACTGTTAGGACAGTAGCAAGGGCGAGGGCCTGAGAAGAAGGCCGCTTGTATTGTACCACGGTGGCTTTCTCTTCGGGGGAGATTGTGAAAGGAGAATGTTCTCATGATGATTCACGGCGTGAAATTGGAAGAGTGTTCAGAACTAGGCGTGAAAATGACATTTCCCGATAATTCTTATTGCACTTTGGCCATTGATGTGGTGTATCGGCATCCTCGCCGCCCGCCGTTGGAATTAGGTGAAGAAAATATCCCGACTGACACTGACAGGTACGCAAGGAGATTACGAGACGACAAGACGCCAGAGGATAAAGAGATAGATGAAGCGGCACTGAAGCTTTTATATTCGAGCGTGGCAAGAAGCTACCTCAACGGTGAGCTTGATATCAAGCCTTCGGCATGAGCAGAGGAACAACCGAAGACGACCTTCACAA
>NZ_ADFP01000044.1 GCF_000177335.1 Pyramidobacter piscolens W5455 | reverse complement strand
CGCCTCTTTGAAAAGCAAATCCCGTCGCAAAAACAGGATCTAACGCATGGTCATTATAGTTAGTCTGTTATAACTAATCAACATTCGAGAACTTTAAATTCCTTTTTCAAAATAAAGCCATTTCGGCGCAATCAAACAAAAAAAACCGCGCTTCTGTGGTGGTTTTGTTTTCGAAGCGCCGAGTTATGAATTGAGCGCGTCTCGATAGGATTCGGGAATACACGACAAACAGCGCAAATCGCGCGAATTTTTTCGCTGAGTTCTCAGGTATTCGGCAGTATCACGAAGGATTTTTTTCGCCTAAGATATTCTTTATGGTTGTATAGATTATTTTCATTTCAAAGGAGCAGATGAAAAAAAATGAACGTGAAAAAGTTTTTCCTTTCCGCCGCGCTGGCTCTCGCCGTCGCCTCGGCGGCCGTCGCCGCGCCGCTGGACGCCTTCAAGGGCATGTCGGGCAAAATGGACATCGCCGGCGGCACGGCGCACATCCCCGTCATGAAGGAAGCGGCCAAGCGCATCATGAGCGTCAATCCCGAGATCCGCATCACCGTGGCCGGCGGCGGTTCGGGCGTGGGCGTCAAACAGGTCGGCGAAGGGCTGGTCGCCATCGGCAACACGGGCCGTCCGCTCAAGGAGAAGGAAGTCGCCCAGTACGGCCTGAAAACGTTCCCCTTCGCGATCGACGGCGTGGCGGTCGTGGTCAATCCGTCCAATCCCGTCGCCGCGCTGACGAAGGAGCAGGTGGCGGCGATCTACGCCGGCACGGTCAAGGACTGGTCGGAAGTGGGCGGCGCGGCGGGGGCCATCAACGTGTTCGGCCGCGAGGACGGCTCGGGCACGCGCGAAGTGTTCACCGACAAGGTGATCAGCAAGGGCGGGCTGGCTCCCAGCGTGAACGTGGTCAACTCCAACGGCGCGATGAAGACGGCCGTCGGCGGCGACGAGCGCGCGATCGGCTACGTGGGCATCGGCCACATCGACGCTTCCGTGAAAGCACCGACGCTGAACGGCATGACGGCGACGCAGGAGAACGCGGCCAACGGTTCCTACACGGTGGTGCGCGACCTGTTCATGAACACGAAGGGCGAGCCGCAGGGCCTGACGAAGGCGTTCATCGACTACATCTACACCGACGAGGGGGCCGAAATCATCCGCAAGAGCGGCTACATCCCCCTGCCCCGCGAATAAAACCGGACGCGGGAAAATTTCTCGCGGCGCGCGATCCACGCGGGGAAAGCCTCGGCGCTTTCCCCGCGTTGTTGTATTTTATCTTGAAAAGGCTTCCGCGCGCGAAAAAGCGGCGGGGCGACGAAAGAAGATGATTCGATGACTCAGGACGGAGCGCCGCTGTGGCTCTCGGCCGCGGCGGCCTGCGTGGGGGCGCTGATGGCGTCGGTGTTCGGCTTTATCATCGTCAGCGCGCTGCAGGCGGCGCTCGGCGGCGACGCGGCGGCGCTGATGGGCGACACGTGGCGGCCCGACGCCGGGCAGTACGGCATCGCGCCGATGATCTGGGCGACGCTGGTTCTGTCGCTGTCGGCGCTGGCGCTGTCGTGGTGTCTGTCGGTGGGCTGCGCCTGCTTCATGCACGGTCTGTCGCCGCGCTGGGCGGCGCGCGCGCTCGGCGCGGTGATCCGTTTCATGACGGCGGTGCCGACGGTCGTGTACGGTTTTGTCTCGGTATTCCTGCTCGTGCCGCTGGTGCGGCGCTCTCTGGGCGGTTCGGGGCTGTGCTGGCTGTCGGCGGGGCTGGTCCTCAGCCTGCAGATCCTGCCGGCGATGACGCTGGTGATCGACGGCGCGCTCCGTGCCGTCGAGGAGCGTACGGCGCTGACGACGGCGGCGCTGGGGATTTCCCCCGCTCAGTCGCTGGCGTGGATCGCGCTGCCGGCGTCGCGCCGAGCCCTGCTCAGCGCCGCTACGCTGGGATTCGGCCGCGCCGTAGGCGACACGCTGATCCCGACGATGCTGGCCGGCAACGCGGTGCAGTACGCGCGCACGCCGTTGCAGGCGATGCGGACGCTGGCGGCTCACATCGGCCTGATCACTTCGACGGACGTGACCGGTCAGGCGTACCATTCGCTGTTCGCGGCCGGCGGACTGCTGCTGCTTTTCAGCGCCGCGGCCAGTCTGACGGTGCGCCGTTTGAAGGCAGAAAAGGAGAAATGCGCATGAGGAGCCGGGCTCTGGCGGTCCTCTCGTGGTGCGCGGCGCTGATCGTGCCGACCGCCATCGGAGCGATGCTCTGGCACCTGTGTCTGCGGGGCGGTCCGGCGCTGGGGCTGGATCTGTTCTTTGGCGACGCGCCGCCGCTGGCAGCTCTTCTCGGGCAGAGGCCAGTGTGGGACGGCATCTGGCCGGCGGCCGCGGGCACGCTCTCGCTGCTGGCGCTGACGATGGCGCTGGCGCTGCTTCCCGGCGTCGGCTGCGGCGTGTACTTGGCGTGCTTCGCCGCTCCGCGGGCAAAGCGCTGGCTCAGTCTGGCGGTCGATCTGCTGGCGGGCGTGCCCTCGATCGTGATGGGGCTGTTCGGCTTCATGCTGATCCTGCTGCTGCGGCGGCTGTTCGCGCCCGAGGCCACCACGTGTCTGCTGCTGTCGGCGTTCTGTCTGGCGCTGCTGGTGCTGCCGCCGCTGGCGATCACGACGCGCACGGTTCTGGAAAGCCTGCCCGACGGTCTGCGCCTGACGGGGGAAGCGCTGGGGCTGACGCCTTGGCAGACGGCGCGCTATCTGCTGCTGCCCGCGGGCGGCCGCGGCATTCTCGGCGGCGTGATGCTGGCGCTGGGGCGCGCGGCCGAAGACACGGCGGTGATCATGGTCACGGGCGCGGTCGCCAACGCCGGGCTGCCCGCCGGGCTGACGGCCAAGTACGAGGCGCTGCCGTTTTTCATCTTCTACATCTCGGCGCAGTACGCCGACCAGAGCGACCTGCGGCGCGGTTTCGGCGCGGCGCTGGTATTGCTGATCCTCTCGGGGGCGCTGCTGCTGTGCGCCCACGCGCTGCAAAGGAGCCTCGAACGAAAATGGAAAGGAGTGCGCCCATGAATCTGTGCGCGCGCATCGAAAACCTGAACGTCAGCACCGGGGCGCAGGTCATTCTCGACGGGCTGTCGCTGGAATGCCCCGACCGGGCGATCACCGTGCTGGTAGGGCGCTCCGGCTCGGGCAAGACGACGCTGCTGCGGTCGCTGAACCGTCTCAACGAGCATTTTCCGGCGCTGCGCACGTCGGGGCGCGTCGAGGTGAAGATCGGCGGGCGGCTGCGCTCCGTCGTCGACGGGGATTTGCCGCTGCCGGAGCTGCGCCGCCGCGCCGGCATGGTTTTTCAGTCGCCCAACCCGCTGCCGCTGAGCGTCGCGCGCAACGTGCTGCTGCCTTTGCAGCTGACGCTGGGCGTCCGCGGCGCGGAGGCCGAAGGGCGCATGGAACGTGCGCTCGAACAGGTCGGGTTGTGGGCGGAAGTCGCCGGACGCCTGAATCATCCCGCCGCGGCGCTGTCGGGCGGCCAGCAGCAACGGCTCTGCCTGGCGCGCACGCTGGCGCTCGAGCCCGACGTGCTGCTGCTGGACGAGCCGACCGCGTCGCTCGACCGACGCGCCGCCGAGGTCGTCGAAGATCTGCTGCTGTCGCTGAAAGAACGTTATCCGATCGTAATGGTCTCGCACAGCCTGATCCAGGCGCGCCGCCTCGCCGACCGACTCGCCGTGCTGCGCGGCGGCGTGCTCTGCCGGACTTTCGACGCCGGCGAGCTGCCCGCGGGCGGCGAAGGCGAGCTGTTCATCGAACGTCTGTTGTAAACAAAAGCCGCCGCGGAAACACGAAGGCGCAAAGAAAAGGCAAAAGACGGCTGCCGCTTCGCGGCAAAAACATAAGAAGAAGCTGGCAGGAGATCGTTCTCCTGCCAGCTTTCCTCGTTTTTTTTCTATAGTCCATGTTTTTCGCTTTTCTCCGTGTCTCCGTGACGGCTTTTGTTTTGACCTTTGTCCCTATGCCTGCATGCGCTCGCCGCAGACGGCTTCGGCGACGCGGCGGCAGAAGCGTTCGCCCTTTTCGCGATCCGGCTGCAGCATGACCAGCGCCGCGGCGATCACGGGGCGCTGGCCGTCGGGACAGAGGACGCCGGCGTCGTATTCGCTGCCGGGAAACGAAGCGCCGAAACGCGCCAAGCATTTCCCTCCCACGGAAGCGAACTTGTCGTCGCTCCGAGATTCCGACATCAGCGCCAGCAGGCGGCGGCAGGAAGCGTCCGGCAGCCCCTCGCGGTCCAGCAGGCGGCGGAAGAATCCGGCCGCGTCTTCCGCGCAGGTGACGTTGCCCCGCAACGATTCGTTTTCCCCTACCGGACGGAGGATCTCCGTCTGCTCCATGCCGGCGCGCCGGGCCGCGGCGTTGACCGCTTCCGTGCCGAGCGCGCCGATCAGCGCATTGGCCGCTTCCACTCCGCCGCCGCAGACGGCGCGGGCCGCCTCTTCCCATGTCATGGAAGCGCCGGGAAGCGCGTCTTCCAGCGCGAACTCCCCCGCTTCGACGCGCTCGAACAGGTTCCACAGCGCCGGCAGCGCCGCCATCAGACCGGCGGGCACCAAACGGCCGCCGTTATAGACAAGCCGCATGTCCGCCGCGCCGTCGTAAACGGCCGCCGCCGGCGCGCCGCCGTCGGCGCCGGCGATCGCCCGCAGGACGCCGCCCTTCCAGTTTTCAGGCATGAAAAATTCCTCCTTTGAATGATCCCGCAAGAGTGTAAACGTTCCCGCCGCCGCTGTCAATTTTTCCGCGGAGGCTTTTTGGGCTTCCCGCGGTCTTGCAATTTTTCGCTTTGTGTGTCAAAATACTCGCAGATGCAAAGAAGTGTCTTTTGCTCGGAATTCAACCGCCGCCGGGGAACGCCCCGGCGACCGTCGATCTTAAGGAGGTTATCCGCATGCAGGAAAGAAAAGGCACCGTTACGATGAAGGGCACTCCGCTCACGCTGGTCGGGCCGGAGCTGAAAGTCGGCGACAAAGCGCCCGATTTCGTCGTGGTCGATACGGCCATGGCGCCCAAGTCGCTGAAAGATTACGAGGGCAAGATCAAAGTGCTCTCCGTCACGCCGTCGCTGGACACGCCCGTCTGCGATCTGCAGGCCACGTGGTTCAACGAGGACACGGCCGAGCTGGGCGACGTGTACGTGCTCAATGTCAGCATGGATCTGCCCTTCGCGCTGAAGCGCTACTGCGCCGCCAAGGGCTTCGACAAGGTGGCGACGCTCTCCGACCACCGCGAGGCTTCGTTCGGCACGGCCTACGGCGTGCTGCTCAAGGAACTGCGCCTGCTGGCCCGCGCCGTGTTCGTGGTCGATCGCGACGACGTGATCCGCTACGTCGAAGTGGTGCCCGAGGCCACGAACTCCATCGACTACGACAAGCTGCTGAAGGCCGTCAAGGCGCTGGCGTAAGGACAAAACACGAATACCGATCCGCGAAAAAGCCCTCACGGCCGCGGCCTGCTTCCACGCCAGGTTCGAGAACATTCACCCGTTCGCGGACGGAAACGGGCGCACCGGCCGTCTCGTCATGAATTATCTGTTGGTACTGCACGGGCACCCGCCCGTCACCGTTCACGAAGAGGACCGCCGGAGCTATTACGCCGCGCTCGAAGCGTGGGACAGAGAGAAGAACAGACGGTCAAAACCTGGGCAAAGCAGCTCGCCCGCGCAAAAGAGAAAAACCGCCGCGCCGGACTATGAACCGCGCGGCGCCGGCGGCGCAACAAAGAGCACAAAAAAATTTCGCCCGTTCCGGCCGCGCGAACCGGAACGGGCGAATTTCTTGAGGAGCGTATAAAACGAACCGTTGCGGCGTCGTGTCCGAAGTGATGATGTTCCACGTGGAACATTTTCGGCGCGCGCAAAAACGCGCCGGCTACGATCGCGTCAGCGGCGCCTTGAAGCTGAGGCGGCGCGGCGTGGCGAGGCGGTCGAAGCGCACCGTGTAGCACAGTTCGCCCGCGTCCGCTTCGACGATCACGCCGGGGCCGAAGACGGGGTGCGTCACGGCCGTGCCCGGCGGCAGCGCCTCGATCCGGCTGTCGCGGCGCAGCTGCCTTTCGCTCTCGGCGATGCGGTCGCGGGCCTCTTCGATCAGGCCGGGGCGCGGCGGCGCGACGTACTGCAAAAGTCCCTGGTCGATGTCGAGGATGAAGCGGCTCGGATAGCGCGGCGAACCGTCGAGCGTGCGGCCGTCGGCTTCCGTCAGGCAGAGGGCGTCGCGGGCGCGGGTCATGGCGACGAAGGCGAGGCGGCGCTCTTCCTCCATCGCTTGCAGCGTGCGCGTGCGGCGCGTCGGGAACACGCCTTCGTTCATGCCGCACAGGAACACGCGGGAAAATTCCAGCCCCTTGGCGGCGTGCACGGTCATGAAGCGCACCGTGTCGGCCGACTCGGCGCGGTCGCCGTCGGTGAACAGCGCCGCGTGGCGGAGGTAATCGGCGACGCCGCTTTCCTCGCCGCAGGTCGTCTCGTACTCGTGGACGGCCTGTTTCAGCTCGGCCAGATTGTCGAGGCGCTGCTGGGCGCCATCGGTGCGCAGCATGGCTTCGTAGCCGCTCTCGTCAAGGAGGCCGGACAGCGCTTCCGAGACGGGCAGAACCGGGGCGGCGGAAAACCGTTCGATCAGGCTCACGAAGGCGGCGGCGCGGGTGCCCTTGAAGATCTCGTCGTCCAGCGTCGCGGTCAGCGCGTCCCACAGCGAGCAGCCGCGAGACGCCGCCTGTTCTTCCAAAAAGGCCATGCGCCGCGCGCCCATGTTGCGCCGCGGCGCGTTGACCACGCGGCGGAAGGAGAGGTCGTCGCGGTAGGCGACCAGGCGCAGGTAGGCGAGCGCGTCCTTGATCTCGGCGCGGTCGTAGAACTGCACGCCGGCGTAGATCGTGTAGGGGATCTTCTCCTTCAGAAACGCCGCTTCCAGGCTGCGCGTCAGGTAATGGGCGCGGTACAGCACCGCGCACGACTTGTAGGGCGCGCCCGCTTCGCGGAGTTTTTCGATCTCGGCGGCGATCCAGCGCGCCTCGTCCTCCGCCGTCTCGCCGTGAAAGCAGCGCACGGGGCCGCCGGGAGCGCGCACGGGGAGCAGGTCCTTTTTGACGCGCGTCTCGTTCGCGTCGATCAGGCTGTTGGCGGCCGCGAGGATCTGCGGCGTGGAGCGGTAATTCTCCATCATCATGATCGTGCGCGTGCCCAGGTGGCGGGCGTCGAAGTCGAGCAGGTACCTGACGCTGGCGCCGCGCCACGTGTAGATGGTCTGGTCGGGGTCGCCGACGACGAACAGGTTCTTGTGGAAGCCGCAAAGGGCTTCCATGAGGCGGTACTGAAGCCCGTCGATGTCCTGGAACTCGTCGATCATAATATATTCGAGGCGCTGCTGCCACTTGCGGCGGATCTCCGGCTCGCGCTCGAAGATGTGCAGCGTGAAAACGATCAGGTCGTTGTAGTCGAGGCCGAAGCATTTCTTCTGCTGATAGAGATAGCCGTAAAACAAAATGTCCGCCGGCTCTGCGGCTTCCTCGTATTTTTTGCGCAGCCGCTCCAGCGGCAGGGCGATCATGTCGCGGCAGTACAGCGGCTCCTTGAAGAGCTTGCGGATCTCGAACATGTCGCGCGCCTCGGCGAAAGTCATGTCGCGCAGCGTCAGGCCGCGCTCGGCGTAAATGATCCTGAGGATGTCGTCGATGTCGGAGTTGTCGAGGACGATGAAGCTTTTCGGATACTGTACGGCGTGGCTGTCCTCCTGCAGGACGGAGACGCAGAAGCCGTGAAACGTGTTGACGTAGCCGGTGTCGTTGTCGTCGGTGAGCGCGTGGATGCGCTGGCGCATTTCGTTGGCCGACTTGTTGCTGAAGGTGACGCAGAGGATGTGCCCCGGCATCACGCCCAGCCCGTTCACCAGCCAGGCGAAACGCCGCGACAGGGCGCGAGTCTTGCCCGATCCGGCGCCGGCGATGACGCGCACGTAGCCTTCCGTCGCCGTCACGGCCTCGCGCTGGACCGCGTTCAGCCCTCCGAGAATGTCTTTCACGCCGCTCGCCCCTTTCTTTCGCGAATACCAACCATCATACAGGAAGCGCCGGAGAAATCAAGCCGGGCGAAAACGAAGCGCGACGGGGAGGAAACGCGCCCCATTTCGCGGCCGGTGGGATATAATGGAAAAAATCTTCGCGGAGGCCGAGGCCATGATCCTGATCAGCGGAAAAAGTTATCTGCCGCTCAAGCGGCTTATGGATATTGTCGGGGCGTTGGTGGCGCTGCTGATTTTTTCCCCGCTGATGATCCGGGTCGCGCTGCGGGTGAAACGGGAGCTGGGCTCTCCCGTCGTCTTCGCTCAGCCGCGCCCCGGACGCGGCGAAAAGATTTTTCTGAACTACAAGTTCCGCTCCATGCGCCAGGCCGTCGACGCTTCGGGGCGCCCGCTGCCCGACCAGGAACGCCTCACGCCGTTCGGCCGCGAGCTGCGCCGTTCGAGCCTCGACGAACTGCCCGAGCTGTGGAACGTTCTCAAGGGCGACATGAGTCTCGTCGGGCCGCGGCCGCTGCTGGTCGATTTTTTGCCGCTTTTCGGCGAAGAGGAGGCGCGCCGCCACTCCGTCCGCCCGGGGCTCACGGGGCTGGCCCAGGTCAGCGGGCGCAACGCCATGAGCTGGGAAAAGCGCCTCCAGTACGATCTCGAATACGTCGACCGCCTCAGCCTGTGGCTCGACCTCAAGATCCTCTGGCGCACCGTCGCCGCCGTCTTGCGCCGCGACGGCATCGACGCCGGCGAAGGGGAAACGGTCATCGCGCCGCCGACGGAGATCAAGCGCCCCCGCGCGCTCGAAAAGATCAAAGGCGCGAAGGACCGGCCGTCATGAAAAAGATCCTCGTCGCCGGCGCCCGCAGCTTTGTGGGACGCTCTTTCGCCAGATGGCTGGAACGGTTCGGCGGCCGCTATCGCACCGACTTCGTCAGCCTGCGCGGCGCGGAGTGGCGCCGGCGCAGCTTCGCCGGTTACGACGCCCTGATTCACTGCGCGGGGATCGCCCACCTGTCCGCCGGGCCCAACGAGCTTTATCTGCGCGTCAACCGCGACCTTGCCGAAGAAACCGCCCTCAAAGCCCGGCGCGAGGGCGTCGGACAGTTCATCTTCATGAGCAGCATCGCCGTTTACGGCGACAGCGCGCCGCCGGGAAAGGAAAAAATCATCGCGGCCGGGACCGTCCCCGCGCCGACGAACGTTTACGGACGGTCGAAGCTGGAAGCCGAAAGGAGAATCGCCGCGCTCGCCGCTCCGGCGTTCAAGATCGCCGTCGTTCGCGCGCCGCTGATTTACGGCCCGGGCTGCAAGGGGAACTTTCCCGCGCTGATCGGATGCGCGCGCCGCCTGCCGATTTTCCCCAAAGTGGAAAACCGCCGCAGCATGATCTATATCGGCAACCTCTGCGAACAGCTTCGCCTGATCGTCGACCGGGAGGATTCCGGCACGTTCTTCCCGCAAAACGAAGCGTACGTCGGCACTTCCGATCTGGTGCGCTGTCTGGGCGCGCTTCAGGGGCGGAAAATCACTCTCACGCGACTTCTCAATCCCGCGCTGCATTTTTTGCGCCGCTTCACGCCGGCCGTCGACAAAGCCTTCGGATCCCTCTGCTACGCTCGGGAGTTAAGTCGATGCGAAGAGTACAATATCGTGCCGTTCGAGCAATCTCTCGTGGAAACGCTGAACGCGTTCGAGAATTTACAATGAAAAAACTTCTTATTGTAACGACAATCCAGAGAACGTTGCGCGATTTTCTGCTTCCTTACGGCGACTCTTTCCGCGCCAAGGGCTGGCAGGTCGACGCGATGGCCAACGTGCGCGATCCTTTTCCCGCCGCGGCGGGGCATTTCGATCGTTTTTACGCCGTCGACTGGGGGCGCAACCCTCTCGATCCGCGTAATTTCGCGCGCGCGCCGGATTTTGTGCGGGAACTGGTGTCGCAGCAGCGCTACGACATCGTCCACGTGCACACGCCCGTGGCGGCGTTCGTCGCCCGCTTCGCCCTGCGGCGCCTGCGCGCGGCGGGGAAGGTCAAAATCGCGTACACCGCGCACGGCTTCCATTTCTTCAAGGGGAACTCAAAAATAAAAAACGGCCTGTTCATCGCCCTCGAAAAGCTCGCCGGGCGCTGGACAGACTATTTGATCGTCATCAACGAAGAAGATTACGACGCCGCGCTGCAATACCGCATCGTTCCGCGCGAAAACGTCACCTTGATGCCGGGGATCGGCGTCGATCTATCGCAATACAGCCGCGATGCCGTCGACGACGCGCAGGTTGCCGCCGCGCGCGAGGAGATGCGGCTGACGCCGGAAGACCGTTATATCCTGATGATCGCGGAGTTCAACCCCGGCAAACGCCACCGCGACGCCGTCAGGGCGCTCGCACGAATCGAGGACCCGCGTCTTCATCTCGCCTTCGCCGGACAGGGGCCGCTGTTTGCGGAAACGCAAGCGCTGGCCCGCCGCCGCGGCGTCGAAAAACGCTGCCACTTCCTCGGCCAGCGCGCCGACGTGCCCGCGCTGCTCAAAGGCGCGGCGGCGGCCGTGCTGCCTTCGGAACGCGAAGGCCTGCCCCGCTCGGTGCTGGAAGCCATGGCCATGGGGACGCCGGTCATCGGCGCCGACGTCCGCGGCACACGCGACCTGCTCGCCGGCGGCTGCGGCACGCTTGTTCCCGTAGGCGACACGGAAGCTCTGGCGGGAGCGTTCAGCGCCATTTTCAGCGCGCCTGCGTCCTGCGGACAACATGTCGCCCGGGCCTCCGAAAAGGTCAAAGACTATGCCATCGAACGCCTCCAAAAAATGCACGAAGCGCTCTACGCCAGACTTCTCTCTCCGACTCCCGCGCCGCGGGAAAACAAACGCTGATTCCGCGCCGCGACGGGAAAACCCGCTTCCCAACAAAAACTACGCGTCTTTCCCGCGCACAATCCGCCGCATCACATTGTACAGATGGATCTTCCGCAGCGCCCGCCCCAGCCCGCTCAACAGCCGGGCGCCCGGCGGACGCCAGCTTCCCGCGAACCAGTGGACCGTAAAGGCGCCGGCAAAATTTTTTCCGTAATTTTCACCTTTCAGGGTCAGCGGGCAAAAGATCTCCTGCGGATAGATACACAGGCCGTCGTCAAGAAACTGCTTCCGATTGTTCAAAAGCACGCCGTACCGTTTCCGAAGGTCCCGCGTGATCAGTTCCGTATTCGGAGTCAGATCGGGAACGCCGCTTTCGTCGATGAAATGCTTCCGCGAGTAGTCGGCGAGCAGTCCTTTTATCCACGGGTGCCCCGCTTCGGCCCCCATGATCCCGGTTACCGGGCAGCCGGGACGCTCGAATCCGGTAAAAGCGCGGTGCCGCAAGAAGCCATCGAGCGGCTTCAGCACCTCGACGTCGCTGTCCAGATAAACCCCGCCCCGGCGGTACAGAGCGTAAAGCCTCAGGAAATCCGAGACGAAGGCCCATTTTTTCATGGCCGCCGCTTCCCGTGTAAAACAAAACGCGGAAAGGTCAAAATTCAGCTCGTTCCAAAGCACGATCCTGTAATCGGGCAGAAATTTTTTCCACGAGGCAAGACACCGGCGTCCCAGCGCCGGGAATTCCTTTTCGCCAAACCAGCAGTAATGGATGATTTTTGGAATCGCCATGTCTTTCCCCCTCCGATACTGACCTTATACCACCTGGAACAGATAGAACTTGAGGTACTCGGTCTCCGGCACGCCCCACAGGACCGGGTGGTCGGGGGATTGGCCGCGGGCCTCGATCTGGCGCAGGCTGACCTTGGCGTCGGCGGCCGCGGCGGCGAGCGTCTGCCGGAACAGATCGCCGGTCATGAAGTGCGAGCACGAAGCCGTCGCGAGATAACCGCCGCGGGGCAGCAGCTTCATGGCCTTGAGGTTGATCTCCTTGTAGCCGCGGGCGGCGTCGCGCACGCTGCGGCGCGATTTGGCGAACGCGGGCGGGTCGAGAATGATCATGCCGTACTCGCCGCGGCCGCGGGAAGCCATATCGCTCAGGAGGTCGAAGACGTCGGCGGCGATAAAGTCCATCTTTCCGAGACAGCCGTTCAGCGCGGCGTTGTGGCGCGCCATCTCCAGAGCGCCTGCGGAGACGTCCACGGCGGTGACGTGCGCCGCGCCGCCCCTGACGGCGTTGAGCGCGAACGAGCCGGTGTGGGTGAAACAGTCCAGCACGTCCAGACCGGCGCACAAGCGGGCCGCCGCGGCGCGGTTGAACTTCTGGTCGAGGAAGAAGCCCGTCTTCTGCCCCTCCACGAAATTGACGTCGTAGAGCACGCCGTTCTCGCAGATGCGCGCCGTGCGCCGCCCCGCCAGCGAGCAGCCGTCCATGGCGAACTCGCCGCTGTGCCGCGGCAGCCCCTCGAGATCGCGGATGGCGGCGTCGTTGCGCTCGTACAGGCCGCTGATTTCCTGCCCGTCCTCGCGCAGCAGCCGCACCAGCATGGGAAACAGCAACTCTTTCAACTTGTCCATGCCGAGCGACAGCACTTCGGCCACGAGCACGTCGCCGAAGCGGTCCACGGTCAGACCGGGAAAGCCGTCGGCGTCGCCGAAGAGCAGGCGGCAGCAGTCGTACTGACCGCCCATCACCGCTTTACGGTAGTTCAGCGCGTAGCGCAGGCGGCGCTCGAAAAAGGCGGCGTCGAAGCGGTCGTTGGCGTTGGCGGAGATAAGGCGCACGCGGATCTTGGAATGGTCGTTGACGAATCCCGTGCCGAGGTACGCCCCGCCGCGGCTCACCACGTCCACAAGGTCGCCGGGAGCGTACTGCCCCCGAACGTCCGCGACTTCTTCGCCGTAGACCCACGGATGCCCGCTTTTGACGCTGCGTTCCGCCTTGACAGTGACAGCGAAGCGCGGATAGTGTCGTTCCTGTTTCATGATCGGACTCCTCGAAGATCGGCCTGAACGGCCGCGATTTTTCGCCATTATACCATCATGCGAACCGTCTTCTGCGGCAAAAACAAGGGCGGACGGCCGAATTCCCCCAGCTGTCCGCCCTTGTTTTTCTTTTTCGGAAAAGCTTCCCGTTCAGCGGTTCTCCGCTTTTCTTTTCGGCTCGAGGATCTCGCGCACGATCAGATACATAAGGTTGTGCAGGACCGAGGGCTCCTGACCGGGGGCGCGCAGCAGCGCCCCGCCGGCGCCGAAACGTTCTTCGAGAAGCAGAAAGACCTGACGCGATTCCGCCGCGCGTCCCGTCTGAGCCAGCACGTAAGCGCCCAGCGACGCGGCCGCCAGCGACGCCTGCGCGCCCGTCACGAGAAATTCCGGCTCGAGACGCAGTTTTTCCACCAGCCGGTCCATGGAATGGAGCGGCACAAGGCCGCCGTCCACAAGATTGGCCATGATCAGCAGCGCCTCGAGAGAACCGTCCTGGCTGTCGACGTAGCTGCGCTTGTCCACGTCGTAGGACAGACGCAGCGTCTGCGCGCCGCTTCCCGCCAACAGGATGCCGAGGCAGCGCTGCGCCACCGGCTCCCATTGGGAAGAAAAACTTTGCAGCTGCTGCAGCGCTTTCACGTCGACGGCGCCGAGACTGAGGCGGTGGCTCGGCTCGTAAATGCTGAAAATGCCCGATCTCCGTTCTTTCCAGGAAGCGCCGTTGATCAGCACGCTGCGGTAGACGTTGAAGCGCAGCATACGCCCGGCCGTTTTCAGCGCGCGTTCGCGGTAGCGCGGTTCGTTCCATCGCTCCGCCGCGTCGAGCAGCACGCGGCAGAACTGCAGGTCCGTCGCGGTGAGATTCTCGCACGCCACCGGCTTCAGCGAAGCGTCCAGCTGGCGGTACAGTAGCATCAGCGGCGACTGGAAGTGTTTCGCCGTCAGGCGGTAGAGCGCCTCGAAGCGCTCGTGGTCATTCTGCAGCAGCCGCAGGCGCAGCTCGCGCACAACGACTTCCGACGAATAGGTGCCGCCGCCGGGCTGGTCGGGCAGCAGGCCGTTTTCGGCGCGGCACGCTTCGAGCGCGCTCTCCACGGACGCCCGAACAGGCGCGCCCGCCAAAGCCAGCGCCAGCAGAGCGCCCAGCGCGGCTTCCAGAAAACGGTTCCTTTTCACGACGGCGCACCTCCGTATCGCTCAGAATTTTTTCAGCCGCGCCAAAATCAGCGGCACCAGGATCAGCGCGATCACCATGTTGGCGGCCATGAAGCTGCCGTTGTACAGCAGCGAGTAGACCAGCGGATGCGTGCCGGCCGGCGCGTAGGACGCGAAGAACACCACGCCCGACGCCACGTGACAGACGATCCGCGCCGCCACGGCGACGAGGATGCCTACGAAGACGTGCTCTCCGCCCAAGGCGGCCAGTCCCAGCGCCGCGTAGGCCAGCGGATAATCGAGCAGCCCCTGCACGGGATGAACCACGTAGCCGCCCATCACGTACTGCAAAAGGCCGGCCACGGCGCCAGCGCCGATCCCTTTCAGCAGTCCCCAGCGCATCGCGTAGACCAGAAGCGGCACGATCTCCAGCGTCACCGAACCGCCCTGAGGCAGACGGAACAGCCTCAGCCGCGAGAACACCACCGCCAGCGCAATGCACAGCGCCGCCTCTACCACCGACTGCGTTTTGCTGCGTTGATACATCGAAAAGACCTCCCGTAAAATCAAAAGATTTACAGGGGACGGGGAAACCCCGCACCTTCCCTGCACCGGTATGAACCGGATCAGGTTCCAAGGGTCGAGACCGTTTCGTCTCCTCTCAGCCGGATACGCCGACGCCCCCGGTTCCTGCTTTTATTATCATCGTTCCGGCCGGGCGCGTCAAGGCCGTCTCGCCGAAAGGCGCCCGGCTATGGTAGACTTGTGAAAACGAACGCGCCGCCCGGGCGGCGAAAAAGGAGAAAAAGACCATGAAACCAGTTCTGTTCTTTGGAGAAGCGCTGATGGACCAGTTTTGCGACGCCGCGGGCGAACTGCAAAGCTCGCTGCCCGGCGGCTCCGTGCTCAACGCGGCCGTCGGCGCGGCGCGTCTCGGCCTGCCGGCGGCTTTCGGCGGCGGCATCGGCGGCGACGAGGAAGGGCGCGCCCTGCTGCGCCTGCTGAACCGCGAACACATCGCTCACCGCTTCGCCTTCTACAAAAAAGACCGCGCCACTGCCGCCGCGGAAGTGCGCCTCGACGCGAAGGGACAGCCGATTTTCGCCTTCCGCCGCGCGGGCTGCGCCGACGAAGCCGTGACGCCGGACGACGTGGAAGAGATCGATCCGAACGACTTCAGCGGCCTGCACTGCGGCGGCGTCATGCTCGCCTCCGAACCGGGCGCGTCCGCGCAGGAGCGGCTGGCGGAAAAATTTTACGACGCCGCCGTCCCCGTGTCGTTCGACCTCAACGTCCGTCCCGCGCTGATCGCCGACAAGACGGCGTTCTGCGAACGGGCGTTGAAATTCATGATCCGCCCGCAGCTCGTCAAGTTCAGCCGCGACGATATCGAATGGTTCTTCCCCGGCGAGGACGTCAACGACAGCTTCGCCGCCATGCACCAAGCCCGCCGCGGCGCGCTCACCGTGCTCACCGCCGGCGTGCAGGGTTCGCTGATCGCTTCGGGACAGGTCTGCGAACGTCTCTTCGCTTACTCCGTCGCCGTTGCCGACACGACCGGCTGCGGCGACGGCTACGCCGCCGGATTGCTGCGCGGCCTCTTCAGCCTGCCCGACGCCACCGCCTGGGACGAGCTGACCGCCGAACAGGCGCGCTGGGTCGGCTCCAGCGCGTCGGCCGTCGCCGCCCGCGTCTGCGAAAAGCAGGGAGCGATCGCCGCCATGCCCCGCTACCGCGATATTTACAGCGCCGACGGCACGCATCAATAATACTAATTCTTGATAGAAAGTGTTAACATAGTTTTCTGGGCGCTGCGGGGCAGTCCTGAGCGACTGAACTCCCTCGCAGCGCCCTCGTATTCGGCTTTTTGATCAAGAAACGGTTATAAGACCGCGAACAAATCAACCGCGGAGAAGCGGCGAAAGGACAGGGCGAACGCACATGCCGACCATAAAAACGCCAAAATCCAAGAAATTCGGCGTTGCAATTTATCTTCATTTCTGCAATAATCAATAATAACCAGTATAATTAAATTTAAATTCCAGGAGGGCACGAAAAATGGAGAAGAAAGGCTTCGTTCACACCCTGCCGTTCAAACTGATCTGCGCGTTGGCAGTCGGCATCGTTTTGGGGCTGGCGCTTCACGTCACCGATACGAGTCCGCTCAGCGGAGTCGTTCTCAACGTTATCGTCTGCGTAAAGTACGTCGTCGCTCAGTTTATCAATTTCTGCGTTCCTCTCATCATCATCGGATTTATCGCCCCTTCGATCACGCGGCTCGGCGGCAACGCCTCCAAAATGCTGCTGCTTGCCATTTGCCTCGCCTACGTTTCCTCCATCGGCGCCGCGTTTTTCGCCACCGGCAGCGGTTACATAATCCTGCCGCATCTCTCCATCAGCCCCAACGTAGACGGTCTCAAAGCCTTGCCGCAGCCCGTGTTTACGTTGAACATCCCGCAGATCATGTCCGTCATGTCCGCGCTGTTCTTCTCGGTTCTGGTGGGTCTGGCGGCGGCGTGGAATTCCAGCAAGTACATTACGAATGTCCTGGAGGAGTTCCAGGCGATCGTCCTGAGCATCGTCACCAAATTCGTCATCCCGTTGCTTCCGGTCCTGATCGGAACGACCTTCTGCACGCTTTCCTATGAGGGGAGCATTACCAAGCAGCTGCCGATCTTCCTGATCATCATCGTCCTTGTCATCATCGGCCACTATATCTGGCTGACGCTGTTGTATTCCATCGCCGGCGCCTATTCCGGAAAGAATCCGCTGGACATCGTCAAGAACTACGGGCCTGCGTACATGACCGCGATCGGCACGATGTCTTCCGCGGCGACGCTCTCGGTGGCGCTGAAGTGCGCGCAGAAGTCCGAGCCTCCTTTAAGAGACGATCTGGTGAGCTTCGGCATTCCGCTTTTTGCCAACATCCATCTCTGCGGTTCCGTACTGACGGAAACGTTCTTCGTGATGGCCGTTTCCAAAATGCTTTACGGAGGATTCCCTTCAGTTGAAAAGATGATCCTTTTCTGCCTGCTCCTCGGCGTTTTCGCGATCGGCGCTCCCGGCGTGCCCGGCGGCACTGTCATGGCGTCCCTTGGACTGATCACGAGCGTGATCGGCTTCGACGACACGGGAACGGCGCTGATGCTCACGATTTTTGCATTGCAGGATTCCTTCGGCACGGCGTGCAACGTCACCGGCGACGGCGCGTTGACGTTGATTCTTACGGGGTATGCGGAAAAACACGGCGTCAAGGAAAATTCGCCGGAAGTGCTGCAGGCCGCCGCAGCACGCGAAGAAAACGAACGCTCGATGTAGCACCGCTTTTCGATCAGGGGACCTCATTGAAAAAGGGCGTCCGCTTGTTTTTGCGATTTTCCCCAAAACCGGACCACGCTTTTCAGTCAGCGCGCTTTATAACAAAAAGCCTGTCGGTCGCGCGATACGCGATCGACAGGCTTTTTTCATGCGGAATGTTCCACGTGGAACATTCCGTTCGTCTCCCGTTTTTCCGTTTTTCTCCGCATCTTCACGCTCGTTTCCGCCCCGATCCCCTACTGATGTTGATTTTCAATGAAGATCAACATCAAAAATTAGGCTCGGGCCCCGTGCCGTGGGGCAGATTCCAATCGCGGCACACGCCTTTGGTGAACAGCAGATGGATGCAGGGCACGCCTTTTTCGAGGAAATCCATGATCAGACCGCGATCCCACGTCTTCGGCTTCACGGGCCATGGCGGCATGATCAGCCCGTGAGGCAGAACGGCGCCTTCCTCCATGCTGCGGCCAAGGCTCAGCCACGAACCTCCGCAGCTGACGAAGGCTTTGATGGGCTTTGCAGCGAAGAGCATCTGCCGGAAAGCCATGGACATGCGGAGGTCCGCCGGGATCATGCAGGTTTCGCGGCGCTCGCCCATGAGCCGGCGCACGAGCGGCAGCACGTCCTCGTCGAGAACGTTCCGGCGCATGCGGTCGTCCACGCCGCCCGGCGTCAGCGCGTCGATCTTCACGTCCACGACGCCGCGTTCGCGCAGCGCGTCGAGCATCACCGGCACGGTAAACCGCGGCAGCGTGCCGCCGTACATGGAAGCGCCGTAGGAGAGCACGAAGACCGTGTTCAGTTTCAGCGTTCGCGCAGCGCAGAGCGCAGCCATCGTGAAACCGGGGTAAGAACTGGTGGCGTTGATGCCGATCCAGTCCCCCTCTTTGACGCCGGCGCGGATCAGATAGCCGGCCACGGCCCCGGCCATTTCCGGCTGGGCGGCCGCGCGCTTGTCGTGCCAGCTGCCTGGGGTCGTGGCCAGCGCGGTGAACTCCTCGCCCACCAAACCGGTGTGATCGGGATCGAGGCGCACGTCGAAATCGGGCACGCGCTTCAACTTTTCTTCCCACAGCACCGTCTCGCAGCGGCGCATCAGATCGGCGGCAGCGTTCTGCCTCGCGTCTTCGAAGGCGGAAGCGGAACGCGCCGCCAGCGCCAGGACCAAAAGCAAGAAAATTCTTTTCATCGTTTCCACCTTCACGACGCCGTGGCGCATGAACAAGAAAAATCCGGAAACGGAGCGGCTGTTTCCGGTTTTTCCTGCCGCGGCTTTTCAGCGGGTCCTTTTCTCAAAACGTTTCGCCTCGCGTTCGCACCACAGATACAGCGCCGCGCAGAGCGCGAAGAGCCCGGCGTAGAGGGCCAGCACGGGCGAGTAACTGCCGGCGAGACTGTAACCGAAATTGATCAGCGGGTTACCGACGGCGATGCCGGCGGACATGAGCGCGAAGAAAACGCCGATCATGGCGGCGTACGCCCGAGCCCCCAGAAGGTTCATCACCAGCAGCGGCACAATAATCGTTTCCACCGGCATGGCAAAGCCCAGCAGCACGGCGAACGCGACGGCGGAAAGCTCGCTTGAGGCGCGGGCAAGCGTCAGCAGCGCGGCGATGCCGCAGGCGCAGCTCGTCAGAAACACAGGACGGAGCCCGAAGCGGTCGTACAGCGCGCCCCAGAGAATCTTGGCCGCGCCCAGCGCGATGAACATCAGCCCCGTCATCTGCCCGGCGAAGACGGGATCGAAACCGCGGTCCACGAGATGCGCGGGAGCGACCGTGTAGACAGGATTGCACAGCCAGCCAAGCACGAACACGATCGCGAACAGCGCGTAAAAACGACTCGTGCGGCGTAACTCCGCAAGCGACGGTCCGCCGCCGGAGGGCTCTGCACGCGCCCTTTCCAAAGCGGCGTTTTCCGGCGCGCGGCGCGTGCGCACGAACGACGTCAGGCCGAGCCCGAGCCCGAGGATCAGGAACGAAGTCAACCGGTAGGAAAAACGCCAGCCGCTCCGCGCGATCCAGCGCGCCACGAGCACGTTGCCGAGAGCGCCGCCGATGCCGCTGGCGGCAAAGACAACGCCCAGCACGGTGCCCTTGCGTTCCGCGAACCAGTGGTCCACCAGATAAGAGCAGGACGCGCTGATGCACAGGGCCAGCGCGGCGCCCTGCAGGATGCCGCCGACGTAAAACCCGGGCAGCGTACTGGAAGACGAAAAGATGAAAAACGCCGTTGCAAGGATCAGAAAGCCGACGCCGACCATCAGGCGGATGCCGATTTTCGTAAAAATTTTCACCCACAGCAGATTGAAAATCGTCGTGAACAAATATCTCATGCTGAAGGTCAGGGAAAAATCGGCCCGGCTCAGACCGAACTCCCGCGTCACCGGAGCAAGGTATTGCCCGTTGGGCGCGTTGCCCAGCCCCATGGCCACAAACATGAACATGAAACTCACGGCCGCAATGACGTAGCGGTATGACGAATTTTTTTCCTGCGGCTCCGCGTTTCGATTCATTTCCAACCTCTTCCCCGCTTCGGGAGCGTCGCGCTCCCACCGTTCACAGACGGCTACAGCAGCACCGCGCTGGCCACGGCGAAATACAGCGCCAGGCCGAGCACGTCGACGATCGTCGCCAGCAGCGGCCCGGAGATCAGCGCCGGGTCGAAGCCGAGGCGTTTGACCACGAAGGGCATGACCGCGCCGAGCAGATCGGAGGCGACGACCACGCAGACCATCGCCATGGCGACCACGAACGTGACCTGCCCTCCCGCGCCGATGAAAAGCGACCGTCCCGCCGCCAGCAGCGCCATGGCGCCGCCCAGCAGCAGGGCCGTGACCAGCTCGCGCAGCAGCACGCGCCCCAGCACGTTGCTTTCCATCCGCCCTAGTCCCATGGAGCGGATGATCAGCACCGAGATCTGCGCGCCCACGTTGCCGCCCGTGTCGATCAGCAGTGGCACGAAGAACGAAAGCGCCAGCACCTGCGAGAGCATGCCCTCGTAATTTTCCATGATGCCCGTGGTGAGGATGCCCGTCACCAGGCACAGCAACAGGCAGGGAAAGCGCCGCAGCGCTTCGCCCCACAGGCTGCCCTCGTCGTTATCGCCGTAAAGTCCGCCGGCGTGGTGGAACAGCTCCGTATTTTCGTCTTCCATGACGTCGAGCACGTCGTCGAAGGGCAGCGCGCCGAGGAGCCGCCCGTCTTTCACGACCGGCAGCACCTGCACGTCGTAGCGCGACATGATGCGCGCCGCCTCGGCGCGGTCCATCTCCGGCGGCACGGCGTGGCAGTCCTCTTCCGTGAGCTGCGCGACTTTTTCCTCCGGCGCGGCGAGGACAAGATCTTCCAGCGCCGCCGTGCCGACGAAGCGCTCGCCGTCGATGACGAAACAGTGATAGACCAGATCCTTGCCGGGCGCGTCGCGCCGGATCTTGTCCAGCGCTTCGGCGACCGTGTCCCGCGGCGACAGGACCACGCCGTCGCCGCTCATGATGTAGCCGACGGAATCCTCCGCCCACTCCTTTTTGGGTTGCAAAAGCTTTTGCAGATTCTTCGGCAGCTTTTCCAGCAGCGGATGCTTTTGGCGCGAGGGCAGGGCGTTCAGCAGTTCCGGCAGCAGACGTTCCGGCAGCGACAGGAACAGCCCCCGCAGCTCGGGGATCGAAGCGCTGCTCAGCAGCTTCTGCCGCTCGCGGCGCGACAGCCCTTCGATCAGCACGGCCAGGCGGGGCGGCTTCAAAATGCTGCACAGCGCCAGGCCGCTTCGCGGCGGCAGGCGCAGCAGTTCTTCCTCCAGCACTTCCGGCGCCATGCCCCGGATCATCAGCCGGGCTTCGTCCAGGCGCCCCTGCTGCAGCAGCGTCTTCAAACGAGAACTGTATCCCATGCGGGCGGACATGGCGGGTCGTCCTCCCGGTCCAAAACGCAGATTTTTTTCATGTTCGTCACCTCATCGCGGACACAGGCCGCTCAATTCAGGCCGATGAAGACGCCGGCGAGCTCGAAATAAACGATCAGCCCGCAGACGTCGACGACCGTCGTGATCAGCGGCCCCGACATGATCGCCGGGTCCAGCCGCACGGCTCGGGCCAGCAACGGCAGCAGCGTTCCCGCCAGGTTGCCCAGCAGCACGATCAGCGTCACCGCCGCGGCTACCGTCCAGGCAACGGCCGTTCCCGTGCCGATCATCCACGCGCGCGCCACGCCCAGCAGGCCCAGCGCGCTTCCGAGCAGAAGCCCCGTCGTCGTCTCGCGCAGGATGATCCGCCCCAGGTCGCGCCACTGCACTTCGCCCACGGTCATGCCGCGGATCATCAGCGTCGCCGCCTGCGTGCCGGCGTTGCCGCCGGTGCCGATCAGCAGCGGCACGAAAAACGTCAGCGACACCACGCGCTGCACGATCGGCGAATAATGTTTGAGCACCGTCGACGTCAGCGCTTCGGCGACGATGCAGATGATCAGCCAGATGAAGCGCTTGCGCGCGACGGTAAGCAGGCCGGCGTCGAGGTAATCCTCCTCGACCGGCTCGATGCCCGCCATGCGTTCGAAATCTTCCGTGGCTTCTTCTTCGACGACGTCGAGAATGTCGTCGAAAGTGATGATCCCGACCAGGCGGTTTTCCCTGTCCACCACCGGCAGCGTGTGCAGGTCGTAGCGGGAGATGAGCTGCGCGGCTTCCTCCTGATCGGCCGTAGTCGGCACGGAAACGGGGCCGCCGTCCATGATGTCGAGCACTTCCGTCTGCGGGTCGGCGAGGATCAAGTCTTCCAGCTCGACCATGCCGAGCAGGTGGCGCCCCTCGTCGGTGACGCAGCACGTGTAGATGGTCTCCTTGCTGCGGGCCTTCTGACGGATACGCACGAGCGCCGCTTCGGCGGTCATGTGCGCCTTGAGGTCGATGTACTCGGGCGTCATGATGCGGCCGGCGCTGTCCTGTGGATAGCCCAGCAGCGTGTTGGCCAGCTTGCGCTCCTCGGGCGACAGCTTCTGCAGCAGGCGCTTGACCGTGGTCGCCGGCAGCTCGTCGAACAGCTCCGTGCGGTCGTCGTCGGACATTTCCTCGATCATTTCCTTGACTTCGTCGTCCGTGGCGTGCTGCAAAAAGCGTTCTTGCTCTTCGATGTCCAACAGCTCGAACACCTCGACGGCCAGATCCTTGGGCAGCAATCGGAAATAAAACACCAGGCGGGCCGGCGACAGATCGCGCTCCAACCCTTCGGCGATGTCGATCGGCTCCATGTCGGAGAGCAGCTCCTTGGCTTCGCGGAAGCGCTTCTGGTCGATGCAGTTCTCGATCTGTTCAAAAAGTTTGTTGCATTCCAAAAAAAACACTCCTTTCGCATTCCGGCAGCGGCGGCGCGCCGACGCGAAAGGGACGTCAGGGCCGGACGAAAACCGCCGGAGCTATTGTGCCGAATCGTAAGGGAATACCGTCAGCGTGTTGATCCATCGGTTTCCGACCGCCTCCTTCTCATGAAAACGCCCTGACTCTTTTCAGGGCAACATTTTATTATGATACACACTCGCAAAAAATGAATCAAGTGACCAAAGAAAATTTTTTTCACGCGCCGCCTGAAAAACGGAACGGGGCCCGCAAAAAATCGCCCGGTCTTGCGAAGACCGGGCGATTTTTTTGCGCCAACGAAACGCGCTTATTTCCCTTCAACCGCAGCGGGCTGCGCGGCAGGCGCCGGCGGTTCTGCGGAAAACGCGGCAACTTCCTCGGGCAGTTCCGGCGGCAGGAACTCCTCCACTTCGCCCGGTTTGGGGTCGAGCCATTCTTTCTGGAACGGCAGCCGGACCGCCTTGCCCGTGTCCTTCCGGGTCGTGCCGGCTTTGCGGTCGCCGGAGCTGGAGAAGGCAAAATCGGTCGTCATGCTCAGCGCCGACACCGGACAGACGTCGTTGCACTGCGCGCAGAAGCAGCAGCGGTCGCCGTGCAGCATCACCTTGCGGGGCTTCTGCCCTTCGGTGTCGGGATCGAAGACGATGGCGCGCGCCGGACAGACTTTGGTGCACATGCCGCAGCCGATGCACTTGGCGCGGTCGTAATTCAGACGCCCTCGAAAGCGCCCCCAGCGCGGCACGGCAGGATTGAGGGCAACTTTGCCCTCGGCCGCCGCCTGCAGCGCGCCGCTCATGGAATCGGGCATGCGCATGGCGGGGAAAGGACGGGTCAGGCAGCGCATAAAGAACTGACGGAGCACCGTCAGCGACATGGCGTTCAGCATCGCGGATCTCCTCCCTTTCCTTTAGCGAAGCATGATCTCGACGGTGATCAGGATCATGCCGGCGAGGGACAGCAGTCCCACGTACCCCCAGTAGAAACGCGCGGCCTGCCAGATCTTGAGCCGTCCGAAGACGCTGCGCAGATACGTGACGCCGACCAGCGCCACAGCCAACACCTTCAGCCAGAACCAGAAGAAATCCACGACGTAGCCCGCGGCTCTGGGCAGACTGCCGGCGAACAGCGATCCGGGAAAGAACAGGCTCACGATCAGCGCCGAAAAAGCCAGCGAGCGCACGGTGATCGACAGATTGACCAGCGCCAGGTTGACGCCGCTGAACTCCACCGTCATGCCCTCGAGGATCTCCGTCTTGGCCTCGGCAATGTCCATCAGCCCCGTGCCGCTTTCGCCCGGGGTGATCATCAGCGCCGAGAAGAGAAAGCAGATCAGGCCGATGAAGCCGCTCCAGCCCACCATGCTCCACGGGCTGCTGAGGTTGTACGTCGACAGCGCGAAGGGGGCGCCCGGTACGCCGGCCCGGCTGGCCAGCCATGCGATCGAGGAGACGATGATCGCCGTAGGGATCTCGAAGCTCATCATCAGCACGATCTCGCGCTGAGCGCCGATCGTGGCGATCGGCGAACCGGAAGCGAAGGCCGCCATGGCCAGACAGATGCTCGACAGCGTGATCAGGTACAGCACGGTGATCATGTCGCCGCGGCCGGAAAGCACCGCCGGCACCGAGCCCATGGGAATGTACAGGAAGATCATCAGCCCCGTCGCCAGCGCGAGCACCGGCGCGCCGTTGAAAATCCAGCCTACCGCGCGGCGCGGCGTGATGTTCTCCTTGCCGAGCAGCTTGAAGAAATCGTAAAACCCCTGCAGGAGGGGCGGCCCGAGACGACGCTGCATACGGGCGTGACCGATGCGGTCCAGCGCCTGAAAATACAGCGCAAAAAGAACGACAAAGAACGACAGCAGAAGCGCGAGGACGATTCTCACAATCAGCATTGGCCTATCTTCCTCCTCAGGTCAGCCGTCTTTTCGCGGCTCATCTGCAAAAGCTCGTCCTTGGTGACGACGCCCTGACGGTTCGCCGCGCGGTCGGTCAGCACCATGCGCTCCATGCAGGAGATGCACGGGTCGATGCTGTTGATGATCAGCGCCGCGTCGGCGATCTCGTTGCCGATGAACATCAGCGGCCAGGCCTGGGCGTTCGCATAGGTGGGGGCACGGACTTTCCACATGAAGACGTTTTCGTCGCCGGCTTTCAGCTCCACCACGTGCGTGACGTCGCCGCGGGGGGCCTCGATGCAGCCGTAGCCGAAGCCGCCGGCCGCCTTCAGTTTGGCCAGTCCGGCGACCGGCTTCGGGAACGCCGTGATCGGCCCTTCGGGCAGCCCGTCGAGAATGCTTTCGAGCAGATCGAGCGACTGATAGACCTCGAGCAGGCGCACGAGGAAACGGTCGAGCACGTCGCCGTGAACTTCGCCGAAATAGTCCTGAGGCACGATGGCCTTGACGGGAATGTCGCAGTACGCGTCGTAGGGCGACGACTCGCGCACGTCGGCGCGCACGCCGCTGCCGCGCGACGTCGGCCCGAGCGCGTCCAGACGCACGGCGTCGCCCGTAGGGAGCACGCCCACGTCGCGCAGACGGGCCTTGACCACCGGATCGTTGATCACGGCGTCGTAATATTCGTGGAACTCGCTGCGGTAATACGCGATCATGTCGCGCACGACGCGGTCCACCTTCGGCGTCACGTCCCAGCGCACGCCGCCGATGGCCGTCACGGCGTAGTTGACGCGGTTGCCGGTGAGCGCTTCCAGGACGTCCATGACCTTTTCGCGCAGAGCCATGCCGAGGTGAAAGGCGCTGTCGAAACCGATCGAATAGCAGGCCACGCTCAGCCAGAGGATGTGGGAGTGAACGCGCTCCAGTTCCAGCACCAGCGAGCGGATGTACTGACCGCGCACGGGCACCTCGACTTTGGCGGCGTCTTCCACGGCCTTGGCGTACGCGATGGAATGGCTGAACGAACAGATGCCGCAGATCCGCTCGGCCAGAAAGATGACCTGGACGGGATTGCGCTCGCGGCTCATAAACTCGATGCCACGATGGATCGCTCCGGGGCGGACCGTCGCGTCGACGATGCGCTCTCCCTCGATGTCGAGCCATGCCGTAACAGGTTCCTTGAGTCCCACGTGCGCGGGACCGATGGGAAGTTTATAAGTTTTGGTCATCACGGCACCTCCTAATCGAGCTCATTGATGACGCCCTTGCCTTCGGGGCCGGTCTCGTCGCGGCGCCAGGGCAGGATCGTGCGGTCCCAGCCGTCGGGCAGGAAAACGAGATCCGTGTTGGGCTGTCCGTCGTGAGCGACGCCAAGCATTTCGTTCATCTCGCGCTCGCTGAAGCCGACGCCGGGATTGCGCCCGTGCAGCGACGGCATGACCAGGTCGGTCTTGGGCACGCGCACCGTGACCGTGACCGTCAGCTCCCTGCCGCGTCCTTCGCGGCGGAACAGCGAGAAGTGGTAGATCTGCCGGATCGTGTCGCCGTCGTCGTTGCCGCTGGCCACGTGAAAATGGGGAAAGTCCAGCTCGCCGAGGGCGTCCACGAGATCGAGAAACCTCTCGCGCCTCACGGTAAGCAGCAGATGCCAGCGCGAATACTGGCACACGCCCTCTTTGTACTCGCGCAGCTCCGTTTCCGTCACGGCGTCGCCGAAACGGCTCCGAAGAAACTCGAGCGCTTCCTGAGGCGTTTTGTAATTCACATTTTTATCCGCGTAGATTTCCATCGACGTGGGATATTTTTTCGATTGCGCGCTTGCCCTCATGTCCATCGCGGATTACGCCCCCTCTCCCACCGCGCTCTTGTTCAACAGCCCGGCCCGCTTGGCCTCCAGCAGCGTGACCGCCTTGGCCACGCCCTCGATCAGCGCTTCGGGACGGATGGCGCAGCCGTGGACGTACACGTCTACGGGCACGATGCGATCCACGGGGCCGACGAGATTGTAGGATTTGTAGAACACGTCGCCGGAAGTGGCGCAGTTGCCCACGGCGATGACCACCTTGGGGTCGGGGATCTGCGCGTAGATCTGGCGCAGCTTCGGCTCCATGAAACGCGTCACCGGTCCGGTGACCAGAAGGACGTCGGCATGGCGCGGAGTGCCCGTCAGCTTCAGCCCGAGACGCTCGATGTCGTAACGGGGCGTCAGGCTGGCGACGATTTCAATGTCGCAGCCGTTGCAGGAACCGCTGTTGAGCGTAAAAACCCACAGCGACTTGGGCAGGACCTGAAGATAATTTTCCAGCTTCATGACGGCAGCCTCCTAAACGAGCACAAACGTGAGAATCAGGGCGGCCGTGAACACGAACCAACCCACGTATTCCGTAGCGATGCCGCGGTGCAGCGCCGTCAGATGGGAATAATAGCCCTTCAGCGCTTCGCGGAATCCCCAGTAGGAAGAGCTGGCCGGAACCGTAAAGACCTCCGCGTCGGGGACGACGTTGCCCGAATAGTAAATTTCGTCCTGGTCGGTCCCTTTTTTGTAATCGCTGCGTCCCATCCGGCGGATGAAAAGCGCTGCTCCCCCCACGAAGAGGAACGCCAGGATCCACGCGCCCGCATCCCAGAAGCCGGCGCCGGAGAAAATGCTGCCGAACATCACAAAGCACCTCCCATCACTGCCGCTCCGTAAGAAGCCTTGTCCACCAGAGCCTCCGCCGCCGGGCGCACCAGCGTGTTCACCGTCCACGAGGGGAACAGCGAAAGCACGAGAATCGCCGCCGCCAATACCACCATGCCGGCGATCATCGACTTCGGCACCTCGCGGACCGCCGCGAACTGAGAGCGCTCGGGGCCGAGGAACGCCGTCTGGTAGACCTTGACGAAGGAAGCCAGCGTCAGCACCGACGAGACCAGGGCCACCACCATCAGGAACGGATGGACCGCGTAGACGCTCTCGTAGATCATCCACTTGGAGACGAAGCCGTTGAACGGCGGCAGGCCGGAAATGGCGGCCGCGGCGATCAGGAACAGCACGCTCGTGACCGGCATGCGCCGCGCCAAGCCGCCCATCTTGTCGAGATCGCGGCTGCCCGCGACGTAATACAGAGCGCCGGCGCAGAGGAACAGCAATCCCTTGTAAAGAATGTAGTTGATCATGTGATAAAGTCCGCCGGATACCGCCGCCAGACCGTAATCGTTCATGGCCGTCGCGTCGCCCAAGGCCAGCAGCCCGACGCCGAACGCCGTAAGCATATAGCCCACCTGCGACACCGAGTGATAGCCCATCAGGCGCTTCACTTCGTGCTGCACCACCGCCATGGACACGCCGCCGAACATGGACAGGCAGCCCATGACGATCAGCGCCCAGGGCACCGCCGCCGAACCGATCGCCGTGCCGTACAGCGAGAAGCAGAAGCGGCAGAGCACCACGAGCGAAGCCTGACTGGTCGCCACCAGCATCACCGTCACGGAAGCGGGGGCCTCGGCGTAGGAATCGGGCATCCACATGTGCATCGGGAACGCGCCGCACTTCATGCCCAGCGCGACGAGAACGAAGACCAGCACCACTTTGCTGATCAGGTCGGGCTGCACGGCGCGGCTGAAAGCAGCCATGTTGAGCACGCCGTAACGCCCGTAGATGAACGCCAGCCCGACCAGCACCAACTGGGCCGCCAGCTGCGACACCAACATGTACTTGTAGGAAGCCTCGACCGACTCGGGACGGTCGCGCCAAAACGCGATCAGACCGAAGGACGCCACCGAGCTGATCTCGAGGAACACGAAAAAGTTGAACAGGTCGCCGGTCAGGATCATGCCCATCGTGCCGGCCGTCAGCAGCAGAAACAGCGCGCTGTAAAACTCGAGCCCGGTGAATTTCTTCACGAATTTCAGGCCGTAGATCGTGCCCGCCAGCTGCGCCAGCGCCGCCGCGCAGGCCGCCAGCGCGTTGAACGCGTCGACTTCGAGAATGATGCGCACGGGGATGGCAAATCCCGAAGGCAACGAGATGTTCCACGAAGGCGCCCCCATCACGTAGATCTGCGTGCCATGGACGAGCACGCGACGCAGCAACGCGAAGACGACCAGCGTCACCAGCGCGGAGACGCACGTCACCCAACGGTCGCGCGCCTTGGCGCTCACCGCGGCGAAGAGAGGCGTCGCAAAAGCGGCCAGCAGGGGCAGGGCCAGCGCCAGCGCCGGAAGATGGTTCATCAGCCTCATCCTCTCAGCCTCCTGATCTCGCGCACGTCAAGCGTGCCGTAATGGCGGTACAGCATGACGATCAGCGACAGCATCAGCGCCGACGTCGCCAGCGCGATGACGATGGCCGTCAGCGTCAGCGCCTGAGGCGTGGGCAGCACAAAGTTTTCCGTGCCGGCCGGCATCAGGAACTTGACCGGGATATAACCGCCCTCGCGGTATCCCAGCACGATCAGGAACATGTTGGCGGCCGATTCCATCACGTCGATGGCGATGCCGATCTTGATCATGTTCGTCTCCAGCAGAACGCCGAGAAGCCCGATCAAGAAAAGCACGGCCACCACGAAATAAGGCAGATTAGCGCTGATCATGGCCAGTCTCCTTTCCCATGCCATCCTCCTGAACCGTGCCCAGACGAATGGCGCGGAACATCGTCATCAGGATCAGGCTCAGCCCGCCGGCGACTTCGATACCGACGGCGATATCCATCAGCGCGACCGTGCCGGAAGGCGGCCACCATGGCTTTACCGTCGCCAGTTGGTCGTGAGCTACCGCGGCCCAGTTCAGCATCATCGTGCCGTCCATCGCCCAGCCCAATCCCATCAGGCCGAAACCGATGAACATGAACAGCCCAAGGAACAGGCAGACTTTGTAAAAATTCTCGTTCAGCCACGCCGAGACGTAGGTGCTGCCCTGGGTGACCAGCATCAGCGCCAGGAACGTCGCGCAGATCGCGCCGCCCTGGAAGCCGCCGCCGGGCGTGATGTCGCCGTGGACGATCACATAGGCGCCGAAAGCCACCATGAACCACGCGTACATGTCGCAGGCCGTGCGCGCGATCACGGAAAGCGGGCGCATGCTCCTGTTCTTCATTGTTTTCTGCCCCCCTTGCGGAACAGCATCATCACCGAGAGAAGCGCCGCAAACAACACCGTTGACTCGCCGATCGTGTCGAAACCGCGATAGTCGAAGACGATGGACGTGACCACGTTTTCGCACGACAGATCGGCGCCGGCGCGGTTCAGATAGTGTTCGTCCACCGCGCGTCCTTCAGCCGAAGGCATGCCGAAAGGATGCAGCGACGAAACCGCGCCCATCAGCGCTCCGCCCATCATAATGGCCGCAATGACGAAAAGAATCCGCACGGATTTCATCGGCGCCCGCCTCCGTTCCCGCGATGCACGTAACCGATGCCCGTCAGGGCAATGATGAAGATCGCCGTGTCGAGGGCCGCGCCGATGCCCGCCTGAGCGATGGCCACGTCGGGCGCCTGAAGGATGTAAAACTCAAGCGCCAGCAGCAGACTGAAGGCTCCGGCACAGATCACCGAGCAGAGCAGGTCGCGGAACCATACCGTGAAAAAGCCGGAAACCAGCAAAAGAATCAAAACCGTAAAATGCAGCCAGTCCACGCTTACTCACGCTCCTTTTCCTGCGCCAGCTCGGCGGCTTCCTCTTCAAGAAGCTCCTTTTTGCAGAAGCCGTCGAATTCGTCCACCACGGCAAACCGGGGTTTGAGGCCGGAACGGTAGGCCGCGCGCGAAAGCACGTGGGCGCTCGTCGAATTGCCGATCAGCAGCCCGAACAGCGCCATGACGATATGGATGATCAACACGGCAAACCGCAGTTCACCGCCGGCGACAATTCTCGCCACGCAGTAGACGATCACCGCCGCCGCGCAGAAAATCGCCCCCAGCGTGCTGCACTTGGTGGCGCCGTGCATGCGCATGTAGACGTCCTTGAAACGGTACAGGGAGATCACGCCGAGAGAGTTGACCAGCATACCGAGCGCCGCAAAGGGAACGATCAGCACATACATGATCCAGCTCATGAGCGGCTCCTCCTCTCGATATAGCGGGCCAGGAACATCGTCGCCACAAAAGACAGGCCGCCGTACACGATGGACAGATCCACCAGAAGCACCGAGTCGTAAGCGGCCGCCAGCAGGATCATGATCGCGATCACCAGCGAATTCATGGTGTCCAGAGCTACGGCGCGGTCGGCGTCCGTCGGCCCCCAGACGATGCGCGCCACCGAGCCGAAGGCCAGCACGCCGAGAACCGCGGCCGCAAAGCCGAAGAGCGAACGCGCAAACGTCATTGAGTCAGCCTCCTCGCCCAGGCGCCAAAGCTGCCGTAAACCATTTCCTCCGTAGGACGCAGATCGGTCACGTTGATCCAATGGACGTACAGATCGCCGTTTTCGGGATCGATATCCACCGTCATGGTCCCCGGCGTCAGCGTGATCGAATCGGCAAGCACCGTCTGTCCCAGGCCGCTCTTCAACTCCGAAGAGACCTTGACGATGCCGGGCTTCACCCGCCCCGTGATGATCCGCAGCGCCACGTCGATATTTGCCCTGACCAAGGCCCAAAGGAACGGCCCGAAGAAATAGCAGACGAACAGTCCCCAGCGTTTCGGGCTCAGGCCTCCCCAGCCGTAGCGCCGCGAACGGTTCTTCCGTCCCAGCGACAGGTACAGGATCGCCGCCACCAGCAGCGCGATCGCGTACTCATAAGCGGGTAGCGCCTCCCCTGACCAGGAAAGAAGCAAATAGGTGATAAACGTAAGCACAAAGACAAACAAATCCCTGTTCCCCCCTTCAGCCAAAATCAACTTGCCGGCGCACGCCGGCAGGCTTTCCAGAAAAAACGCACCGGCGTGCGCCCTTTCAAAATACCCGCGGTTCGATCCGTACCGTCACTCACCAACGCTTGCCGCAACAAGCGCACTGGTAACTTGCGGCGCCTTCCGGCATAAAGAGTCCGCCATAAACGATTTTTCCCTCTTCCTTCTTTCGCGCCACGTCAAAGGGCAGATAACCATAGATGACTTCTCTTACTTCTTTTGAGCCGCAGTAAGGGCATCTCACCCAACTCACCACACTTTGAACAGAAAAAAACAGAATTCCTTATTCCTTATACGATAAAATTTACATTGTGCATCGCTTCGCGAATAAAAATACAATTTTTATACAGTTCTCTTTTTTTATCCGTCATTTCTCAGTATGCTTCCTCAAGATACTCACAGATATGATGAATTTTTTGCAGATCATGGCATGATGCCATTCATTCGTGCCTTTCGCCGCCGGGGACTCTCCCTCGGGCGGCAAAAATTCAGACAATATATTTTCCGGCTCCCTCAAAATTTTCTGCCCGTTTCAGGTATTCGGACAAAAAAAGTGGAAGCGGCTTGCAGGACGAAAGCCGCTTTCACTTTTTCTTGGCGAATCACCGAAATCGAACGATCCCGTCAACGATCAGATGCAATGCATAAAGTTTTCGAGCACGCGCTCGCACACCTCGCGATCGCTGTCGGAAATTTTCAGAGCCAGCTTGCGGACGAGCTCTTTCTGGCGCTTGCGGTGTTCCTCGTAATAAGCGCGCCCTCTTTCGGAAAGAAGGATCTTGTAGGAACGGCGGTCGTTTTCGTTCCGGCACCGTTCCACAAGTCCCATGACCTGAAGACGATCGATCATCACGGTCACCGTTCCCGTGGTCAGCTCCATGCGGTCGGCGATATCCTTCATGCGGATGTCTTCATTGCGCCCGATCACGCAGATCGTACGCAGCTGCGGCGCGGACAGCCGCCCCAGCTTCGCCACCGACGCCTCCCAGCCGTAAAACCTCTCGCAGAACTCCACGAGGGTCGATGTCATCTTCTCCAATGCTTCATCGCTCATCATTTCCATACCCATTCCCTTCCAGCGCTTCAAAATTTTAAAGGCGCAAGCCTTGTACAGCGATTTTTACGGGCGCTCATTTTAACACGAAACTTTTTGATTTTCTACCGTCTCATTTATCCAGCGCCACGAAAATCCCGAAAGTCCTGCTTTCTTTTTATTTTACCTCATTTCATTAGCCATGAAAACCGACAACATGAGAATGAAACTAACAAATTGTCGAGGAGGTTTCTCTTTTTGACAAAACAGCGCCATAACGGACGCGACGCCACCATACTCTCGCCGATCATACTTTTGATCATTCGCTCTTTAGTGTGGGTAGCCGGCGCCATAAAACAGAGCCTTCCAAGGTACCCCGCATTCAATCAACACCAGCGATAATACTGTTTCTTTATTAAAAGATTGAACTTTACGGCGCCCCGAGAGAGAGTCTAAAGTGAGTTGCGCAGATCGCTTTGGACTCCCCTGCGGGGCACTCTTGATATTCCGTGTTTCAATCAAGAAATAGCACAAAATATCAAGATAACGCCAGACCATCGTGAGAGGCAGAGCAAAAGCTTATAATGAGTTCATCATATCCTCTCCCCCCAACATTCAGAAAGGACGAGCTCATGAATACAACAGACCTTTTCCGCGCCGCGGTCAACATGCTCGACGTGGTCATTCTCGGCGCCACGGAGGTGGACCGCGACGTCAACGTCAACACGGAGGCCGACGGCGCGCTGCTGCACGGCATCGGCGGCCATCAGGACACGGCGGCCGGCGCCAAGCTGACGATCATCGCCCAGCCGCTGCTGCGCGGCCGCATCCCCTGCGTCACCGACACAGTCTACTCGGTGACGACGCCCGGCGAATGCGTCGACGCCGCGCCGACCTGGTCGAGGCGTGCCGGGGGATCCGGGACGCGCCGGTAATCTCCATGGACGAATTGGCCGACAAGGCCAGGCAGATGTCCGGCCCCATGGATCCCGTCGAAACCGCCGACCGGATCGTCGGCGTCATCGAATGGCGCGACGGCACGGTCATCGACGTGGTGCGTCAGCTGAAGAAAAAATGAAATCGCATACAAAAAAACGGGGGGCGGTCGAGTTTCTCGGCCGGCTCCGTTTTTTGTCCGGGCACGACGTTTTTCCGCCGGCGCAATTTTTGTTCGCGTTATTGCGCTGCGGTACTCCGTCATTCTTGAAAAATATCTCCGTCCTGATTGACAACGCTTTGTTATAAGGTATAATTCTATTGTCATAAGCTTTTCATTGTATACAAATTAAAACTTTTTCAGCGACAAAAGGATGTTTAGGGAACCGCCGGTTCCCTTGGCATAAAACACTCGATCGGGAGGGACTTTCCCATGTCCAGCACGGAGAAAAAAGTGCGAGAGAAAAGAAAACCGACCACGTTCGAAGCGGTTTCGACCGTCGTGTTCCTGCTGCTGACGTTCGGCGCCGGCGCTTTGTGGGGGCTGAACTACGTGCCGCTGATGGTCGTGGTCGCGGCCTATTCGGCGCTGATCGGCTGGCGGTGCGGCTACGCTTGGGACGAGATGGAATCGGCGGTGGGCAAGCGCATCGGCCGTTCGGTGCCGGTGATCATGATCCTGCTGGCGATCGGCTTCATGCTGGGCGGGCTGATGTTTTCCGGCACGCTTCCGATGCTGATCTACTATGGTCTGCAGGTGGTCTCGCCGCGCTGGATCGCGCTCTGCGCCTTTTTGCTCTGCTGCGTGTTCTCGACCGTAACCGGTACCTCGAACGGTTCGGCGTCCACGGCGGGGCTGGCGATGATGGGGCTGGCCATGGCGATGCCGGACGTGAATCTGGGGCTGGTGGCGGGAGCCTGCTACGCCGGCTCGCAGTTCGGCGACAAGCTGTCGCCCCTTTCCGACACGACGGTCCTGGCCTCGCTGACGACGGACAACGACATTTTCGATCACATCATCAACATGTCCAAGACGGTCGTTCCCGCGGCGCTGATCGCCATCGGCATTTACGTCTTCATCGGCATGAACTCCCCCGAGACGCCCGCGGTGGTCAGCAAGGATTCGGCGGCGCTGCTCGCGTCGCTGAGCGCCATGTTCAAGTTCCACTGGGTGCTGCTGATCCCGGTCGCGTTCCTGCTCTGGGGCTCCTTCACGAAGAAGCCCACGACGCTGGTGCTCTTCGGCGCCGGTTTCATCGCCGTCGTCATCGGCGTGCTCTACCAGGGTTTTTCCGCCAGGGACGCCATCAACGTGCTGTACGGCGGCTTCGACTCCAAGATGGTGCTGGCGGCGCACCCCGACTTTGACATTGCAACCATGAGCAAGGCGGCCAAAACGCTGCTCGAGCGCGGCGGCATCGCCGACATGAACAAGACGTTCGTCGCCACCTGGCTGTGCTTCTACTTCGCGGCCATCGCCGAGCAGTGCGGCTGTCTCGACGTGCTGCTGGATTCGCTGATGGGCTTCGTCAAGAGCCCGGGCAGCCTGATCCTCACCACGGGAATCTCGATGGTGGTGCTGACGGCCGTCGGCGGTTCCTCAACGGTCTCTCTGCTGATCGGCGGCAGCATGTTCAAGTCCAAATACGAAGAGATGGGCGTCAACACGCTGAACCTGTCCCGCACGCTGGAAGACTTCGGCACGGGGACTTCGGGCTTCTTCCCCTGGACTTCGTCGGGAATTCTTTACGCCAGCGTGCTCTTCTCGTCGAGCACGACGTTCCTGCGCTATTCGTTCTTCAGCTGGATCGTCTGGCTGCTCGCCATTTTCTACGGCTTCACCGGACTGTGCCTGCGCACGTCGCCGACTCGCAAGCAGCTTGAAAAAGCCGCCCGGCGCGCCGCCGCGCAGTAAAGGCGCGTGAAAATGTACTGCGACGTTCACATTCACACGGAGGCATCGAGCGACTCGAAGACGACGATCGAAGACCAGCTCGACCGCGCCGTCAAACTGGGGATGAAGTACGTCTGCATCACCGACCACCAGGATTACGATTATCCTCAATGGCACAGCACTTACCAGCTGAACGAAAACGGCGACGTGGACGCCTACGTCGAAAAATTGCTGGAAACGCGCGAAGCCTACAAAGGGCGCATCGAGATGCTTTTGGGCATCGAGTTCGGCCTGCAGCCCCATCTGGCTGCCAAGCACAACAAAGTCTACGCCGACTATCCGTTCGACATGGTGATCGGTTCGACGCACATTTTCGAGGGACGCGACACGGAGGACCAGACGCTTTACGAAGGGCGCAGCAAGGAAGCCTCGATCCGCGCCTACTTCGAAACCGAGCTGGAAAACATGACCGTCACCGACGGCTACGACACCGTCGGCCATCTCGATTACGTGCTGCGCGACATCCCCGGCAAAAACGAGGGCTTCACTTACGCGCAGTACGCCGATCTGATCGACGCCATGCTGCTGACGGCGATCAGAAAGAACAAGGCCGTCGAGCTGAACACAAAATCTCTCGTCGTGGGCATGCGCGATTCCAGTCCCGGACGCGAGGTGTTCAAGCGCTACCGCGAGCTGGGCGGCGAACTGGTCACGCTCGGTTCCGACGCGCACTTCCCGGAACGGATCGGCGCGTGCTTCGACATCGCCGGCGACATTCTCAAGGACGCGGGCTTCACGTATTACTGCGTGTTCAAAAACCACCAGCCCGAATTCCTGCCGCTGTGACGGAGGGATCTCCATGTACGTCAAGCCGTTTAAAGTCGAAGAGTGGATCAACGCTCACGAACGGACCGCCAAGTACAACATCTCCAGCACCGGCGTGGTCAATCTGACGCTGGATGGCCTGTTGGAACTGACGGGGACCGATCGGGAAGCGTTTCTCGAGGAGCTCTGCTCGCGCCGCCTGTCCTACGGCCACATCGGCGGTTCGCCGGAACTACTGCAGGGCATCTGCGGCCTGTACCGCACGCTGAGGCCAGTGGACGTGGTGCCCACGCACGGCGCCGCGGGTGCGAACCACCACGTTTTCTACACGCTCATCGAACCAGGCGACCGCGTGGTCAGCATCGTGCCGACTTATCAGCAGCTCTACTCGATCCCCGAAGGCTATGGCGCCGACGTAAAGTGGCTCAAGCTCCGCAAGGAAGACAGCTTCCAGCCCGATCTCGACGAACTGGAACGTCTGGCCGCTCCGGGAACGAAGATGATCTGCATCATCAACCCCAACAATCCCTGCGGCTCTGTCATCTCCAACGAGGCGCTGCGCCGCGTCGTGGACATCGCCCGCGCCGCGGGGGCCTGGCTGCTCTGCGACGAATCCTACCGGCATCTGACGCAGAACGGCGAGTGGATCGACTCGGTGGCCGACCTTTACGAGAAAGGCATCTCCACCAGCAGCACCTCGAAAGTGTTCTCCATGCCGGGGTTGCGCATGGGCTGGATCGCCTGCCGCGACCACGATTTCGTCGCCTCTTGCCTGTCGCACCGCGACTACAACCTCGTCAGCTGCGGCAACCTCGACGACACTATCGCCGCGCTGGCGCTGAAACACGCCGGCACGCTGATCGAGCGCGGACAGAACGTGATCCGCAACAATCTGCAGGTCGTCGAGGACTGGGTGCAAAGCGAGCCGCACATCTCCTGGGTGAAGCCGCAGGGCGGCTCGATCACACTGCTTTACTACGATTTTGACATGAACTCGTACGACTTCTGCCAAAAACTCTTCGACCGGACCGGCGTGTTTGTGTCGCCCGGCGACTGCTTCGAAATGCCCGGCTCCTTCCGCCTCGGCTACGCCGGCAACACCGCCGAGTACCTCAAGGCCGGCCTGGATGGCATCAGCCGCTTCATGAAGACGCTGGAATAGAATAGGACCTTTCCATAAAAATCTACTACACGTACGTACGTACGTAC
>NZ_ADFP01000043.1 GCF_000177335.1 Pyramidobacter piscolens W5455 | reverse complement strand
GTGCCGCGAGAGAGCGCGGGACTGTTGGCGGCAGACGCGCTTGCCGCGCAGGATGCCCCTGCCGTTCAGCGCTCCTCGCCACGCGCGGGAGCGAAATTGCGCGCCAGCGCGCCGGCCAGACGAGCGTTCAGCCACCGGCCGCGTTCCCGCGGCGGCAGATCGGCGGGGAACTCCAGCCGGGCGCGTTCTTCGTCGAGAACGGCGACGTAAAGATCGTAGCGCCGCAGAAAGTCGGGAAGATCTCCGTGGTCGGCGCGGATCACGGCGGCGACTTCCGCCGCGTCGAAGCCTCCGTGCCGCATCTCCCCGATGACCGCAACGATCGCGCCGGGGCGGCGCAGGCGGGGGAGCCGCATGTGATTGGCGATCACAAAGCGGGCGAAATGATACCACGGCCGCGGCAGCGTCATGCGGCGGTCGAGCCGTTCCAGCGCGGCCAGCCCGCGTTCTTCGTGCCCGATGTGATGCGGCCATTCCTGCCGCGGCGTCAATCCCTTGCCGAGGTCGTGGACGAGGGCGGCGAAGCGCGTCGCCGCGCGTGGCGTCAGCGCGGCCGTGCGGCGCAGAACTTCCAAACTGTGCTCGAAGGCGTCGAGGCCGCGGTGATATTTCGCGGGCTGCTCCACGCCGTCAAGCGCAGTCAGCTCGGGGAAAACGGCGTCGAGGATCCCGGCGTCGCGCAGCGCGATGAAAAAAAGTTCCGGGCGCGGGGAAGCGAGCGCCTTGCGCATCTCGGCGAAAACGCGCTCGGTCGGTTCAAGCGCCAGCTCTTCGCGGCAAGCGGACATCAGCCTGACCGTGCCGGGCGCGATGGAAAATCCCAGCTGGGCCGCCTGGCGGGCGGCGCGCAGCGCGCGGACCGGATCGTCGCGGAAATGTTCCGACGTGGCGCTGATGACTCTGCGTTCGATGTCCGCCCGCCCGCCGAACGGGTCGATCAGCTCGCCGCCGGGCAGGCGGACGGCCATGCTGTTCATGCGCGTGTCGCGGCGGTACAGATCTTCTTCGATGGTCGTGTCGGGGCTGAAGCGCGCTTCGAAACCGCGGTAGCCCGTCCCGGTCTTGCGCTCGGTGCGCGCCAGCGCCACTTCGCTGAGGCGGCCGCCGACTTCCAGCAGGTAAACGGGAAACTGCCGCCCCACGGCACGGACCTGGAATTCGCGCTCGAGCGTTGCCGCGTCGAGGCCGCAGACGACGTAATCCCTGTCTTCGGCGGGGCGTCCGATCAGGCGGTCGCGTACCCAGCCGCCGACGACGTAAAGCTGGCCGCCGAGCGCGGCGACGCGCGCGGCGAACTCGTTTTCGTTCATGCACAGCCACCTCGTTTCTACGGAGAAATCGAATTGCCGAGACCAATAAACTATTTTTTAATGAGCGCTTGACAGATGAACTGAATAGTAATAATATACGTCGCAAGGACGAAAAAAGTCCGACAAAAATCTGTCGTCACTCAGGAGGTTGTTTTTAAAATGTTCAAACGTATCGCCGCGCTTTCCGCTCTGTTGACGCTGGCCGCAAGCGCCGCTTTCGCGGCGTCGGCCCTGGACAGGGACACGCTGGTCGCCGCGACGGAGAGCACGTATCCGCCCTACGAGTCGCGCAACGAAAAAGGCGAGCTGGTTGGCTTCGACATCGAGCTGACCGAGACGGTCGCCAAAAAGCTGGGCAAAAAGGTCGAATGGCTCGACATGCCTTTCGATTCGCTGATCCCGGCGCTGATGTCGGGCAAGGTCGATCTGGTCGCCGCCGGCATGTCGGCCACGCCGGAGCGCGCCAAGCGCGTCAACTTCTCGGCTCCGTACGAGATCTCCTTCAGCGCTTTCGTCACTGGAATCGAAAACCCGCCCCAAGACACCGACGCACTGGCCGGCAAGATCGTGGCGGTGCAGATCGGCACGGTGCAGGAGAATTTCGCGCGCAGTCTCGGCAACGTGGAAGTGAAGACGTTCCAAAAGTTCGACGACTGCGTGCGCGAGGTCGTGCTCGGCCGCGCCGCCGCGACGCTGATGGACATTCCCGTGGCGAAGCAGTACGTGCAGGCCAAGGATTTCGCCGGCAAGGTCACGGTCGCTTTCAACAAGCAGATCACCGGCGCCGACAAGGCCATCGCCATGCCCAAGCAGGACGAGGCGCTGACCGCCGCGGTCAACGGCGTTATCGAGGAAATGGACAAGAATGGCGAGCTGGCGGCCCTGCGCGACAAGTGGTTCAAAGAGTAACGTTCTGCCGGTCCCTTGAGAAAAAGCCCCTGAAACGGCCTGCGCCGGATTTCAGGGGCTTTTGTCGCCGCGCTTGAGAAATCTAATTCGTCTTGGTCGGCGGCTGGTCAGATTGGGCCAGCACGGACTGCTCTGGCTCGCGGTGGGATTCTGCCGCGGCTCTGAGCGCGCCTTTCTGGATCGCTTCCAGTTTTTTCAGCTCGGCGGCGTGAAAGGCGTCTTTCTGAGCCAGCAGGGTCGCGAGGCGCTTTTCATATTCCTGCTTGAGCGCGGCGATCAGTTTTTCGCCGTCGCGTGCGACGGCGTTCCGTGCCTGTTCGATTTCCGAAGCGCGCTGCGCCGTCAGCTCGCGTTCGCGCTCCGCCAGCCGCCGCGCAAAGTCGGCGCGCAGCGCGGCCACGTCCTGCATCTTTTGCTGTTCCGCGCGGGCCAGGACGCTCTTCACGTCACGCTCGGCCCGGGCGGCGGCCTGTTCCATTTCTTGGCGGTGTTTGGCGTTGAGGGCGTCCCTGGAGCTGGCGAACTCGATCTGCTGCTGCGTTTGCTGTTCCTTGAGCATTTTGTCGTACCGGAGTTCCGCCTGACGAAGCGACTGGGCGTAGGCCGTCTCGAGAAGACGGCTGGCTTCCTGCCGGCCCTGTTCGATGCCGGCCTTGGTCGCCGCGGCCTCTTTTTCCGCTTCCGCGCGCTTTTGAGTCTCGGCGGCGGCCAAAGTTGCGTCCAATAGCTCGCGGCTTTGGGCCTGCGCGACGTCGAAAGCGCGCTGCAGGGCGGAGACTTTTTCGTTCAATTCGTCGCCGTGGCTCGTTCTGAGACGGTTCAGCTCGTCGTTATACTGGGCTTCCAACTTGGAAACGGCATCGAACATTTCCTGACGGTGAGCGGTCTCCAGACGGGCTTTTTCGATCTCGAACGCGGCTTTGAGCCGAGTGTCCTGCGCTGTCAGCTTCTCGTTCAGTTCGACGTGCAACTGTTTCTCACGGCTGTCCAGACGGGCCTGAACTTCGGCCAGATCTTGGGCGGCTTTGTCTTTCTGCGAGTTCAGCTCGGCTTCCAGAGCGGCGGAGATCTCGCGTTCCTTCCGTAAGTTGGCGTTCAGCACGGCCAACGTCTCGTCGAACTGTTTTTTCAGGGCGGAGTTCTCCCGCAGGGCAGCTTCCGTTTTCTCGTGGAGTTCTTCGTCTTTCTGGCGGCTTAACTCCGAAATTTTGGCCTCGTGGGCTTCTTCAAGGCGCTTTTGCTGCTCGCCCAGCGCCACGGCGTGACGGCTCTGTTCCTGGAGGAGCGCGTTCCGTTGTCGTTCTTCCATGGTGGCGACGGTTTCCCGGATTTTCGCGTCAAGCTTCTGTTCGTTTTGCAGCGTAACTTCTTGCAGTTCTTTGGCGTGCCGATTTTTAAGCTCGGCCAGTTGCTGTTCGTATTTCAGGGCGTTTTCTTCAAGCAGGCGAGCCTGGCGAGATTTCAGGTCGATAACTTCCTGTCGGTGCTGGGACAGGGCCACGCTTTGATATTGAACGGCCTGGCGGCTTTTTTCCTCGCCGGCGCGGATTTGGGCGTTCAGTCGCTCCACTTCGTTTTTGTATGCTTCTTCGAGATGGGACTTGACCGCCGCCAAATTGTTCTCCGCCTCGGCGCGTTCTTTGCCGAAATTGGCTTCGGCGGCCGCTTTCTCTTCGGCCAACCGGTTCGATCGCGCTTCGGCGGCCTGCAGGCGAGCGGCGAGCGCGTCGATTTCGCCTTTCCGCTTTTGGAAGTCCAGCCTGTTTTCTTCGATCAGTTTGAGGTTCTTCTGCATTTCGCTCTGCCACAACGCCGTCAGCGTGTCGATGTCCCCGCGGCTCAGTTCCAGCTCTTGCCGCTGGCTGGCCTTGAGTTCCGCGAGGTTGTCGGTGAGCTGCTGGATCAGGCTTTTCTGCTGCTCCGACAGTTCGTGGCCGGTCTGGAGCCGTTTTTGGGCGTTTTCGGCCGTCTGAGCGGCGAGGTCGGCTTTTTTCCGCAACTCGACGGCGGCTGTCGTGAGGCGAAGGATCTCGTTCTGCTCGTCGGCTATTTTTTTATAGAGCGGCACGATCCGCGGATTGTCCGCGGGGCCGCCGACGCTTTTCTGACGCTCGGCGCCGATCTGGATGCCGCGCTCTTCCGCTTCGTTTACGCTTGCGGCGATGGAGGAAAGGAGCAGCAGATCCTCGGCGGCGAACGCCGGATTGGCCTGGGCGTAATCGAAGGCGGTCTTGCCGTCGACGTCGCGGTAATCGACGCGGGCTCCGTGGACGAGAAGCTCGGAAAGGACTTTCGGATTGCCGTTCGTCGAGGCGGCCAGGATCAGCGCGGTGCGCCCGCGGTCGTCGCGGGCGTTCTCGCGGGCCCCCCACTTCATGAGAACGCCGACGACGTCGGGGTGCGCGTTGTACTGCGCGGCCCACATCAGCGGCGTCAGGCCGTCGACGGGAGCGTTCGGATCGGTGCGGGCCTCGAGGTAAAGACCGACGCGTCGTGCCAGACCGCGGCGGCAGAGTTTGGCGAAGCGTTCCGGCGTCATGGGGGCGGGAGCATTCTTTTGCTGCGTGCGCTCTTTGAGCGTGGCCAACTGTTCGGGAGTGTATTTTTTGCCGCTTTCCAGGTAACTCCAGGCCGTCTTTTTGTTGGCGCCGGTCACGGTGGGATCGGCGCCTTCGTCAAGCAGCGTGATCAGAACTTCGTAGGCGTTGCCGGCCCGCGCGGCCAGCATGAACGGGGTGGCGCCGGAGTTATCCGTGGCGGCGAGATCGGCGCCGAGGTCGATCAGCGCCGCGGCGATCTCGGGATTGGGATTGCGCATCGCCGCGAGACTGAGCGGCGTCCAGCCGCGGGAGCCGCGTTCTTCCAGATCGGCTCCGGCCGCGGCCAGGGCGACGATAATCTCGGGATTGTCGCTGTCCTGGGCGGCGACCGCCAGTGCGCGCAGATTGTCTTTGTTGGCGGCGCTCACGTTGCCGCCGGCGTTGACGAGCAGCCTGATTTTGTCGGGATCGGCGGCCTTGCCTTTGGCCTGAGCGGCCATCATCAGCGGCGTGTTGCCTTTGGCGTCGGCTTTGCCGACGGAGATCCCTTCGTCTTTCAGGGCCGATGCGACCTGCAGCGCGTCGCCGTTCAGACAGAGATCCATGAACTCCTTCTGCGAAAGCGCCCACGCCGGGGGACAAAGGCAAACGGCGGCGAACGCGAAAAACGCCGGGATTTTACTTTTGAGCAGAGTCATAATTTCTGGGAAGCCTCCTCAAATTTGCCTTCAGAGAATTTTCATGTAGAATTGAAACACTCGTCCTTATCGGCAGAGGACGCGCTGCTTTTCCGCCGCAAAGGCGGCAAAACAAAAACAGACGTCCCTTTATGACGAGCGAAAACGATACCTTTAAAATTCAACTCTATAATAGTACTATACTTTGCATGAAGTTCGCAAGTTCGAAATGCATAAGGAGATCTTGAGCGATGACGACGACTGTGCGGGAAACGTTGGCCCTGGAGTCTTTCAAGGGGTTTCATGTGCTGGCGGGATTTGGCGGGCTCGACCGGGAAATTTCCACCACGACCTTTATCGAAGCCCCTGACTCGTGGAAATGGATCCGCGGCGGCGAGTGCGTGCTCACGCTGGCTTACGCTTTTCAGACGGAAGAACAGCTGCTCGCGCTCGTCCGCGAACTGATCGAACGTCAGGCCACCTGCATCGGCATCAAGACCGAACGCTACATCAAACAGGTTCCCCAGTCGGTGCTCGACCTGGCCGACCAGCATAAATTCCCCATCATCGACATTCCCATTTCCGTCCCCTTTGCCGCCATCATTCACCCGGTGCAGTCGCTGATCATTCACGACCAGGCGCGCCTGCTCAAATACTCCGAAAAAGTTCGCCACACCTTTTTCGGCCTCAGCGTGCGGGCGGCGGAGATCGAGGAAATCATGCAGGTGCTCTGCGAATTCACGCACGTGGATCTGGCCTTCATGGATCTCGCGACGGACAGAAAGTACATTTTCTCCGATTCGCCGCAACTGCCGGCGGCGTTGGATACGCTTCCGCTCAAGGACGTGCTGAATCTTTATCCCCACGAGGACGTGATGCTCAACGGCCGGCTTTTGGGACACCTCATTTTCGACGCCGACGCCGAAAAGCTCAAAGACCGCTGGTCGGAGATCCCGATCAATCAGGCCAAGGGCGCGCTGCTCCTGTACTTTCAGCGCCGCGAGGTTCGGCATCAGGTGGAATCGCGTTATCGCAACGAATTCGTGCAGGACCTGATCACCCGTAACATCCGCATGGAGCAGGAGGCTTGGAATCGAGCCAAGAGTTTCAACTGGAACCTTGAAGGTCCTCAGCGCGTGGTCATCGTCGATATCGACAACTACAAGAGCTGCCTGACCCGCGCCATTTCCGGCGGCCAGGGCGTGAACGCCATCGAAAACAGCAAGTCGCGTATCTACGCGATCGCCCGGTCGTTCCTGGCGCGTCTTAACGGCGGAAAATATCCCTATGCGGAGATGAGCGACTCGATCGTCTTTATCTTTCCTTCGGGCGACGAAAACGGGGGAGGATTCTTCAACGACCTGCTGCGGCGCACTCTGGCCGATATGATGAAGGTGATCCAGACCGAAACCGGTTTTACGGTGACAGTCGGCGTAGGCGATCCGTGCAACAACGTCTTCGACTGCCCCGAAAGCTACCGACAGGCCCAGCAAGGACTCGAACTTCTGCGCCGCAGCACGGGCGGCAACGTTATCGCCTCATGGTCGGAAATGGGCGTCTATAAACTGCTGTATGGCGTGGTCGGTACTCCCGAAGGCAGCGGCTTCATGGAACGTTATCTGGGGCCGCTTCTGAACGATGAGCGGCCTGCCGGCGCCACGCTGCTGAATACGCTCCAGACGACGGTGAGCTGCAATTGGAACTTGAAAGACGCGGCCACGGCAATGAACGTTCACTATAACACGCTCAAGTACCGCTGGCGGAAGATCTGCGACATCCTCGGCATCGATCCGTCCAAAAGCGGCGACCGACTCAACGTGATGATCGCCTTGAAGCTGTACCGCATGCACAAAAAGGCGTAACGGAAACTGCCCGGCTCTGACGGCCGGGCAATGATAAAATATTGACGCAATATATTGTCTCTTGAAGACAAAATAAGCCGCAGGGGAATAAAAAAAGCCCCCTGCGGCTATTTTAATGGACATTAATTTGTTGCGCTTCGAAAAATCGCGTGAAATAGTTGAACTTGTTTCGACGCCATGAAAAAATATACTGTTTTTTTGTCTTTGCAGAACATTGATGTATATGAAAGAAATATTTATGATGTAAAAGACGTCGGCGGTGAGCGCTGAAGGAGGAGGGCCGACGCGGGGCTTTATCAAAAAAGCCCGAAAGGTTGTTCTGTTTTATTTTATGGAAATCATTTTTGAGGGGGTACGGTTTTCATGGAGTCTTTGCAGGAAGTTATGAGAATTGGCAACCAGCCTATGGTCTGGGCGCTCTGCGCCGTCACCGTCGTGGTGTCGCTGGTCCAGTCGCTGCTGTTCACCCGGCTGGCCAAACGGACGGCCCGCGAAGCGCAGATCGATCCCGAAATCACTAGGACGGCGTTCCGCGTTGGATTGATTTCGGCCATCGGCCCCGCGATCGGCGTCTTTATCGTCATGGTCGGGCTGATGGCGACGATCGGGTCGCCCATGGCCTGGCTGCGTCTGTCCATCATCGGCGCGGCTCCCACCGAGCTGACGGCGGCCACTTTGGCGGCCGAAGCGGCCGGCAGCGGTCTGGGCAAGGAGAATTTTACGCTTCAGGTCATGGCCGTCACCTGGTTCGCCATGGCGCTGAACGGCTGCGGCTGGCTCCTTGTCAGCGGGCTTTTCGCTCCTTATCTGGAAAAACTCCGCGAGAAGATGGGCGGCGGCGACACGAAATGGCTTGCCGCGATCGGCGGCGCCGCTTCCCTGGGCGTCTTCGGCTATCTGTGCAGCAACGAGATCCGCCGCGGCACGGGCAACATGCTCGCCGCGCTGACCGGAGCCGTGGCGATGGTCTTCCTCGTCAAGCGCGTCGTGCCGAAGCATCCCAAGCTCAGCGAATACGCGCTCGGCATCGCCATGCTCTTCGGCATGGCCTGCGCCGTGATCCACGACGTCGTGATGATGTAACCGGGACGGATGAAGGAGGTCTTTTCTATGGATCTGAACGCTCAGTGGAAAAAAGGTTGTATCCGTATCGGCACGCCGACGAACCTTCTCGCCGCGGCGATGAGCTTTTTGCCCGTTCTGTGGCTGTGCAGCGCCTATAACTGCTGGCCGAGCCTCGACGTGGTCCTGAAGGCGTGGGGGCTGGTGGCCGCTTCGTTCGGCGCGTTCTATTTCGTCGAGCCGATTTCCTACTACTCGGTGATCGGGCTTTCCGGCTCTTATCTTGTGTTCCTTTCCGGCAACATCGGCAACATGCGCGTGCCCTGCGCCGCTCAGGCTCTTGACGCGACGCACACCGAAGCCGGCACGCTCCAGGCCGAAGTGGTCTCGACGCTGGGCATCTGCGGCTCGATCGTCACCAATCTGATCGCCGTCCTTCTGGCCGCGTTCATCGGCGCGTCCGTCGTCGCCGTGCTGCCCAAGGTCGTCTCCGACGCTTTCGTCAAGTACGCGGCCGGCGCCATTTTCGGCGGCACTTTCGGCAACTTCGCGATCAAATATCCCAAGATCGCCGTTTTCGGCCTCGCCATTCCTCTGGCGCTGATCTACTTCGCCAAAACCCCGGCCTACGTCACGATCCCCGCGGCGGTCTTCGGCTGCATCGCCATTGCCCGCGCGTTCTACGTGATGGAGAAGAAGGCCTAGGCTGTTTGGGAACGTTCAAATAAGCGCTGGGCAAAAGCCGAATCTCTGTCTCGAAGGAAAATGGGGCGGCGGGGCGCTGTCGCCCTATTTTTTTATGACGCACCATGCGAACTGAAAGGAGTTCTTTGCCATGTGGGAAAAGTGCAAATCGCTTCAGAACGATCTTGTGGCGCTGAGGCGCCGGTTCCATCAGATCCCCGAACTGGGGGAAGATCTTCCCGAAACTCAGGCTCTGCTGTGCGCGGAACTTGACAAGATGGGGATCCCTTATAAGAAGAACACGCTCGATTCCGGCGTCGTCGCCCTAATCGAAGGCGGCAAGCCCGGCAAAGTGATCGCCCTGCGCGCCGATATGGACGGTCTGCCCATCACGGAGGCGACGGGGCTGCCCTTCGCTTCCAGGCACGAGGGACGGATGCATGCCTGCGGCCACGACACGCACATGACGATGCTTCTAGGCGCCGCCAAGGTGCTGAACGAGAACAAAGCCGGCCTGAAGGGGACAGTCAAGCTGATTTTCCAGACGGCCGAAGAGACCTGCACCGGCTCCCAGATCATGCTCAAGGAAGGCGTGATGGAGAATCCCCACGTCGACGCCGTGTTCGGCATGCACATCGGCACCATCATCGACCCCAACATCCCCGCGGGGACGGTGATCGTAACGCCCGGCTGCTGCATGGCGTCGTACGATCATTTCGTACTGCGCGTAACGGGCAAGGGCTGTCACGGATCGACGCCCGAAAAGGGCGTCGATCCGATCGTCGTCGCGTCCAACATCGTGCTGGCACTGGAAGAGATCGTCGCCCGCGAGGTGCCCTCCACCAAAGCGGCGGTCGTCACCATCGGCCGAATCCACGGCGGCATCGCCTACAACGCCATCCCCGGCGAAGTGGAGATCGAGGGGACGACGCGCGCGCTCGAAGAAGAGGTGCGTCAGTACCTTGGCAAACGCATCGGCGAGATCGCCGCAGGCATCGCCAGATCCTACCGCGCCGAGTGCAAATACGAGATGATCTGGGGCGCGGCGCCGGTGGTGAACGACGACGAGATGGCCAGATTGGCGGCCGGCGCCGCGGTCAAGGTGCTGGGCGAGGACGGCGTGATCACTTCCGTTCCCGCGCCGAACATGGGCGGCGAGGATTTTGCCTTCTATCTCAGGGAACGTCCCGGCGCTTTCATGTTCCTGTCCTCGTCGAACCGCGAAAAGCACACCGACGGCCCCCATCACAACCCCCGCTTCGACGTCGACGAGGACGTGTTCTGGAAAGGTTCGGCGGTCTTCGTCTCCATCGTCGAAGATTATCTCGGCAGATAAAACGGCCGCCTCACGATGGCACGCGAGGGCCTGTACTACACGCTGCTCTATGTCGGCGTCCTGATCGTTTTTTATTATCTCTTCATCCTGGTCCCGGGAAAGAAACGAAAGCGCGAGCACGATGAGATGGAGCGGCGCGTGAAGACCGGCGACCGCGTCGTGACCATCGGCGGCGTGAAGGGGACGGTGGTCGGGGCCGATGAGGAAACGCTGATCATTGAAACGGGCGGCAGCCGCATCGAAATCCTCCGCGGCGCCGTGCAGATGACCTGCCGATAATTCCGGCGTCACGAAAAAGGCGCGCCGAAAAAAAACTGAAGGCCGTAAACGCGCGGGAGCGACGACGGCTGATTCGCGGATGAAAACTTCCGCGCGGACGTTTCGTGACGTGTGACGATTTCGTTCCGCGCCGGCGCACTGCCCTGCGCCGGCGCGGACAACATGAGGCAGCTCGCGAGGAGGCGCGAGCTCCCTTTTGTTACGCTTTTATTTGGTTGACAACTTTATGGGGCTGTGTATAATGAACCGGTAAAACTCTTATCGCGAGTGGCTGAGGGACTGGCCCGATGACGCCCGGCAACCTGCCCGTAAGGGAGTGTGGTGCCAAAACCAGAGACCGGCTTTTGCGATTGAGCCGGATCGGATGATGAGAGGAGCGCGCTCGGCGGCTTTTGAGTCTCTCCTCGCGGAGAGGCTCTTTTTTTGTATCCCGAGAAAGACACGTGACGGCATAACCATTCAACTTTAATGGAGGTACTGTAATGGCGGAGAAAATCCTTATTTCTTCGGAATCGGTCACCGAAGGCCATCCCGACAAGCTGGCCGATCAGATTTCCGACGGCGTGCTCGACGCAATCCTCGCGCAGGATCCGATGAGCCGCGTGGCCTGCGAAACGCTGGTCGCCACAGGGGCGATCATCGTCGCCGGGGAGATTACCACGAAGGCCTATGTAGACATTCCCGGCATCGCCCGCAAAGCCGTGCTCGACGTGGGCTATAACCGCGCCAAATTCGGCTTTGACGGCGAAACCTGCGCCGTGTTCACGCAGATCGACGAGCAGTCCGGCGACATTGCCATGGGCGTGGACAGAGCCATGGAGATCCGCGAGTCGGAGATGGACGATGACCAGATCGATCGCATCGGCGCCGGCGACCAGGGCATGATGATCGGCTACGCGACCGACGAGACGCCCGAATTCTTGCCTATGCCTTTTGCCTTGGCGCAGCGCCTGGCTCGTCGTCTCACGGCCGTGCGCAAGGACGGGACGTTGAATTGCCTGCGTCCCGACGGCAAGACCCAGGTCACGCTTGAATATCGCGATGGCGTTGCCGTCGCGGCTGACACGATCGTGGTGTCGTCGCAGCACAGCCCAATGGTTTCGTTGGAAGAGCTGCGCGATTTGATCGCCCGGAATGTCATCGAACCGATTATGCCCAAAGAATTGATGAAGAATCCTCGTATTCTCGTCAATCCCACGGGACGTTTCGTCCTTGGGGGACCGATGGCCGACACGGGGCTGACGGGACGCAAGATCATCGTTGACACGTACGGCGGCATGGTGCCTCACGGCGGCGGCGCTTTCTCCGGCAAGGACCCGACGAAGGTGGACCGTTCGGGCGCCTACATGGCCCGCTACGCCGCCAAAAACGTCGTCGCGGCCGGCCTGGCCAGGCGCTGTCAGATCCAGGTGGCTTACGCCATCGGCGTGGCTCGCCCCGTTTCGGTGCACGTGGAGACTTTCGGAACCTCCAAGCTCAACGAGGAACAGCTGACCGAGCTGATACGCGCCAATTTCGATTTTCGTCCCGCGGCGATCATCCGCGATCTGGAACTGCGCACGCCGCAATATCGCCGTCTGGCCGCCTACGGGCACATGGGGCGCATCGACCTCGAACCTCTTCCCTGTTGGGAGAAGCTTGATCGCGTCGACGCTCTGCGGCGCTGACGTAAAAGACAGGCCGGCCCTCGCAAAATCGTGCGGGAGCCGGCCTGCGGTCTGGAGATGCCGATGC